>DQVD01000287.1 GCA_015661935.1 Desulfocapsa sulfexigens
GGCACGAATTTTGTGACTGGTATCTTGAATGGATCAAGTCGGATCTATTCAGCAAAGATGAGCTGTTACGTGATCAGGCACGAGGAGTGCTACTCCACGTACAGGAAACCATTCTCAAACTTATCCACCCCATAACGCCCTTTGTTTCTGAAGAAATATGGAGTGTGCTTCCAGGCGATCGTGCCATGCTTGTGACCAGTGACTATCCCGTTGTCCAGGATTGGCAGGATGAGGCCATTGAGAGCCAGGTAGAACTCCTTATGGGGGTTATCACTGGTATTCGTAACATTAGATCTGAAGCTGATGTGCACCCTTCCGTAAAGATCGACGCCTTTATACTTTGTGGCGATACTGAAAAAAACAAATTGCTTGAGACCTTCTCTGCTCCCATATCGTCAATGACACGGCTGGAATCTCTAACTGTGGCAGCAGAAGGGGATAAGCCCGACGATGCTGCCACCTATATCTATCAGGATATCGAGATGTATGTACCATTAAAAGGGTTGATTGATGTGGAGAAAGAGCGGGAGAAACTGGAACGTGAACGAAACAAGATAGAAAAGTCTCTCAAACAGATTAATGGCAAGCTTGGAAACGAAAAATTCCTGGCCAATGCACCAGCTGATATTGTTGAGAAGGAAAAAGGCAAACAGGCAGAGCTTGAAGCAAAACTTGCCAAAGTGGCTGTTGCTGAAAAGAGGCTTGCAGAAATTGGATAGTGCAGTTCTGCAAAGCCAGCTCCGTTCTTTTCTACGGGAAGATATTGGAAATGGAGATCTGAGCAGTGAAGCTCTATTTAGTAAATTTGAAAAGGGTGGAGCAGATCTTATAGCAAGAGAATCGTTTGTGGTTGCAGGGGCGATGGCTGTCGCGGCTCAGGTGTTTTATCTGCAAAATGCTGATATTGAATGCACAAATGGAGTGGCTGATGGTCATACGGTATCAAAAGGAGATTGTCTTCTTACCGTGAGCGGGCCGGTGGTTGATCTGTTAAAGGCTGAACGGGTGGCCTTGAATCTTTTACAGCGCCTATCCGGGATAGCAAGTGTTACAGCAAGTTTTGTTGAAAAAACGAAGCCTTATAGGGTTCGTATAGCCGATACCCGTAAAACTACTCCGGGCTTACGAATGCTCGAAAAATATGCGGTGCGGGCAGGAGGGGGGTATAATCATCGGTTCAATTTAAGTGATGGTGTACTCATTAAAGATAATCATATTGCTGCCTGTGGCTCGATAACAAAGGCCGTTGAACTTTTACGGGAAAAAGTTCCCCATACTATCAAAATCGAAGTGGAGACCGATACCTTAGAACAGGTTCGCGAGTCTTTAGATTGTTGCGCCGATATTATCATGCTTGACAATATGGATCTTGAAACAATGAAACAGGCTGTATCCATGATTGATGGTAAGGCACTGGTTGAGGCCTCAGGCGGTGTAAATCTTGGTACAGTGGCAGAAATAGCTGCCACTGGAGTGGACATTATCTCAATCGGAGCGCTTACTCATTCTGCCCCATCCTGTGATATCGGGATGGATTGGAACAGGTAAGGAACGGGATAGTTATTTCATCCCCGTTCCTGATCGAATTTATGGTTCTTGCTGACAACAGCCCTGTATAAAAGAAAAATTCTTGATTCTTTGTGTGAAAAGGTGCAATAATATAAAGATGTAGAATTTGTTTGTCTCTATTGGAGAGAGTTGATCGTTTAATCCAGCGAAGGTGCTAAAATATGCGTTGTCCTAAGTGTGGTTATATTTCATTTGATCATATGGAAAGTTGTCTGAAATGTAAGAAAGATATTTCAGGAAGTACAGAAGTGGAAGGTACAACCTATCATGCTGCAGCGCCTTTATTTCTACGAGTACCTAAGAAGAATGATGGCGAGCCTGAGACTGATGTTGTTGAAGAAGAAAGTGATATTTCCTTTGATGGAACCGACGCGTTTAATGAAGATGACTATGAATTTTCCGACCCTGATCTGGATGTTATTGTTGGGGGGAGTGAAGAAGGAACAATCACTTTTGGTGGTTCCGGCAGTGAAGATTTCATGCTTGAAGCAGATGATGAAAGTGATGAAGAAGGAAGCTTTGAACTTGATCTGGATGATGGTGACCTGGATTTTTCCGATGAGGAAACAGTTGAAACACCTGCCTTAAGTCTCCCCGATGAGTTGGATGATATCTCAGATCTCGCACCTCCTGAAGATTTGGATCCAGAAGCCATAAGTACCGTTGGAATAAATCTTTCCATTGATGATGAAGTGAATTTGGATGAGGATCTTGACCTTGATGGTCTCGATCTTGATCTTGGCTTGAGTGATACAAAAGATCTTTCAGATGCTGATTTATCCTTGTCACTTGATGATATTGAGTTATCAGCAGGAAACATCACAGCAGAGAAAAGTGATCTGGATGACATAAATATGGATCTTGACCTTGATGTGTTTGAGGCCCCTCCTGCTTCTTCAAAAGAAAAAACATCGGAAAGTCTTGATGATATCTTTCTTTCACTTGATTAATAGAAAAATATGAAAACACTTAGGCATGAGGTTTTTGGGATTCCAGAGATTTCTCCTGTTTTATCTTGCTTATGAAAGAAAAAATCTGTTGACACATACAAAAATGTTCAGTAAATAGCACTGCACATAGGTGCCGGGATAGCTCAGTCGGTAGAGCAACGGACTGAAAATCCGTGTGTCCCTGGTTCGATTCCTGGTCCCGGCACCACTGTAATTCGAATGGGTTAAGTCATTAATTTGGCTTAACCCATTTTTTGTTTCAGCCTGGTTTTGCCGAAATCTGCTAACCGTATGATAATTAGTGCCTTACAGAACAATTTTTTGTTTTTTCAAAGAAATTTTCTGATAAGGCACTTATCCAGTGAACTGCCTTTCTTCCTGAACAGGGGCAGATTTAATTATTTTTCATCATTTTCAGGAAGTCCTTTCACAAGCATGGCACCGGCAAGTCCGAGGACTCCGATTTCCTTTGCTTTTCTCATGGCTGGTTTCACCATGGAAGCCATCATGGCACGGCGTTTAACGCTGCCCATATCTGCAAGCTTTGGTGTGTAGTCAGCAAAAAGAAGGGCCATATCTTTCTTCTTTCCAAAATACATGGAGTTAGGTCCGATATGTCCATCTTTTACTTCAAGGCCTTTAGCGCCTTTCTTTACGTACTGTGATACAGCGGATTTGGGATCATCAAGATCACCAAAAATACGTGCATCAGTGATACAGGTCAGCACACAGGCAGGTACCAGGCCCTGGTCAACACGCGGTTTACAGTAGCTGCATTTATCAGCTTTACCTTCACTGATATCGTCGGCTTGGGCTGGATTAATATAACGAGCACCATAAGGGCAGGCATCAGCACATGCACCGCAACCAAGACAGCGATCTTTATCTATCTGTACAGTTCCATCAAATGGATCTTTCCAGGTAGCAGTTACTTTCATAGTTTTTGTTTTTCCGGATTTTGCGTCTGTAAAAGTCATGTCAACCGCTTCTGCAGGACATTCGTCTACACAGGGTGGTTTGTCGCAGTGATTACAAAGTCCGGGGTAGTAGGTTGCAGTCATTCCATAATCGGTCATGGTTGGGCCAAGACGTTTGACCCAGTTACGCTGGTAAGGAACCGGAACTTCCCACTCTGCCCGACAGGCAATGGTGCAGGCATGACAGCCGACACAACGTTCCAGATCTATGATCATTCCATATTGCATTGAATATATCCTCCTGAAAAGGCTTAAAGTTGGGCTTAAGCTGGAATATCCAGAACCTTTCCATTTTTGATCAGTTTAACGAAGTTATTTCTCATTCCGTTACATCCGGTCTCAGGGTCAACAGCAAGCTTTGTAATAAGGCTTGTCTCATCAACACCTGCACCTACACCTGTAGTCAACAGCGGGTTGGCAGAACCATATCCGTGATACATATAGACACAGTCTTTTCTGATTCCTGCTGTTACCTTAACGGTTGTCGTGGTGGTGGATTCAACACCTTCACTGTTTACAAACCCAACAGTATCCCCATCAATGAGCCCGATTTGGGCGGCAACTTCATCGTTTACCCAGACAGGATTGTCCGGCATGGCATTGTGCAGCCATACATTGTTTTGACTTCTGTTAAAGCTATGAACCGGTGCGCGGCCGTAAATCAGCCTGGCAAAGCCTTTTGGATTATCAGGAACAGTTACATAGGTAGGGGCACCAGGATACCCTGCGTCTTCAATGTCTTCATTGTAAAGAAGAACTTCAAAGTCTTCGGGAACTCCGTATGGATCCTTACCAGGCATGATATGAATACCATCTTCTGCTCTCAGTTGCTCAATGGAGAGGTCTACTGATGCAAGGCTCTTGTCCACCATTTCTTCAATGGTTTTGACAGGGATTTTGTCTCCATGTCCCATACGTTTGGCAAGTTCGTTACAAATATAAACTTGATCTTTACGCTCAAACATTGGATCTACCAGCGGCATACGAGCAGCAATATACTGTTGATGCTCTTGGGAAAGATCCCACTGAGTACCTTTTTTGATGTAATCATAGCGTTCAAGGTAACTGACTTCAGGGAGAAGAATGTCAGCCCATGCAGTAACATCTGTCGGCATAACATCAACACACATTACAAAATCCATGGCGTTGAAAAGATCCTTCGTCTTCTGCTGGTTCGGGATGGTCTGCATGGGGTTCTGTCCCCAGACAACGCAGCTTTTAATCGGATAGGGTTTACCGCTTATGGCACAGTCACGAATAAGCTCAGTGGGGGTTCCTGGAGGACTATAAGGATATATATTTTCATCTTCCTGGTGATCGTAGTTTAAGTCATACTTATGACCATGATCTTCTTTTGCCCAGGAAACACCTTTAACTTTTGGCCCTTTGGCAGGAACCCATCCGCCTTTTACGTAGTAAGCACCAAGAATTCCGGTGAGACAGGCAAGAGCACGCTGACGCTGGAAATCATTTCCGTGCCAGGATACGTAGCGACCCGGATGAATGGCTACGTTTGGTGCATTGGCCGCAAGCATTTCAGCAACTTCCTTGATCTGCTTGGCAGGAATATCACATTCCTTGGCAGCTTTTTCAAGGGTCCATTCTTTAATAGCTTTGGCAAATTCTTCAAAACCATCGGTGTAATCTTCAACAAATTCTTTGTCATATTTGTTGTTTTGCACAAGGTAATTCATGATGGCCAGTATATAGGCTGTATCGGTGCCCGGTTTAATCTGAACCCAGATATCAGCCTTAGCAGCAGACGCAGAAAAACGAGGATCGGCAACGATCAGTTTAGCACCGTTTTGTAAGCCCTGGATATACTGTTTAATATGAGAGATATGAACATTTTCACCAAGATGGTCTCCGATAAAAAAGAGAACCTTAGTGTTCGGCATATCAATTTTCTCGCCAGGAGCCTTATTGATTGTGGCAACGTAGGCAGTATCACGGATACCACGACACTGGAAGAAAGATGATTCAGAAACATTGTGAGTTCCTACGGCACGTTCAAAGTAGTGCATGGGGTACTTGGCTGATGCCCCATGAGGAAAAACACAAATTGCGTGTGCTCCATATTGGTCAACGGTACTTTTCAGCCTAGAGCCACATTCATCAAGAGCCTCTTTCCAGGAAATACGTTTCCATTTAGGTTCGCCACGTTTTCCAACATTTTTCATAGGGTATTTCAGGCGATCCACATCGTAAAGCAGTTTCACACCGGCATTCCCACGGGCACAGACTGCAGTGCCGTTGTCAATGGATTTAGGGTTTCCTTCGAGTTTCATCAGGCGACCGTCTCGAACCTTGCCAACCAACTGACAACGCCAGAAACACATTTCGCAGATTCCACCCACAACGGTTTTGTCGCCGGCAGTGCCCTTTGCATCGAGCGCTGATTTGGAGACACCGGTGCTGGCGGAAACAACCTTAGACAGAGGTACCGAGGCTGCTGCCAGGGATGCCGTCTGAAGGAATTTACGCCTTGTTAGGTTGAAAGCCATCTTCGTCTTCCTCCTTAGTAAAAAAATCAATTAATTGTACAACCACCCTGTAAAAAGGATGGTGAGCTCCTTCTGTTACCCTGGGGTGAAACTTTTTATACCAGGGGCGAAACAGTTTTTTCAGAAATTCCTCTTCTCCGGCAAAATCCTTTTCTTCAGTCAGAAGTGAAAGAAATTCAAGTTCGTGAATTAAATGGTCGGGCAGATCGGCTTTTTCATCCATCCCAAAGCCTTTTTCCCGATAGAAAGCAAGGGTGTTCCCGGCAAATGTTCCCTGAAATGATTGATCCATATAAACAGATCCGTAGGGTGGGGCAACAACGTGGGGGACGCCGTTAATAAAAAGTCTGGTGTATTCTACCTGCAGATCTTCAATTGCATCCTGGGCATTATCAATCTCTTTTTTGATTGAGACGCCATCTTCAACACCACCCAAGGTTCCTAGTAAATTGTATAAGACATTAAAGAAGTCTTCAGTCATCCACTCAGCATCAGGATATTGCATACACTGTGAAAGAAATCGGTAGATCCTGGCTATATCTTCGGAAGGTTCAGTTGCAGACATGAGTTGTATTGTAGGCGAGGTAATGGAAATATGTCAATACCTGTATTTTTTTTATTGTTACGGACATAAAAAATAAGCATCGTTGAGAATTATCACAAAGTGGTGGGTAACATATCCAAGTGGCTGTGTATTGTCAATGGATTGCTATTCAATAGGATTGAAAAAACAGATAGTTGAGAATCGCGTTTAAATAAATTCTTTTTTGAGTGATAAGAGTATAAGTAACTATGCAAATGAAGTACGAAAACTACTCTTTAAATGATTTGGCCGTAGAGGAAAACGTGGAAGCTTGAGTTACGAGAAATTTAACTTATTGCTTAGTCGTTTTCCACTACCAGCACCA
>DQVD01000227.1 GCA_015661935.1 Desulfocapsa sulfexigens
ATTGCGTCCAACACCTTCTTGGTGATTTCGCTTTTGCTATTTGGGACAATTCTGCACAAAAACTTTTTTGCGCCCGAGACCACATGGGGATTAAACCATTTTACTATACCTTAACAGATACCTTATTTGCTTTCGCATCTGAAATCAAAGGTCTCTTAGTGCTCCCCATAGACAGAGGAGGCATCAATGAAGATCGAATTGCAGACTATTTGACTTGTATCGCAACAGAGAATGAGTCAACATTTTATAATAACATCCTTCGCCTTCCTCCCGGTCATTTTCTTGAAATCAATACTGGAAAGAGCCTGCTTTACAAGTATTGGGAGCCTCAACCTGCTCAAATTTCCGGCTCCAGCAAGTTTGCATATGAAGAACAGTTCTACTCAATCTTCAAAGAGGCAACCCGCTGCCGTCTACGTTCAAACTTCCCTGTAGGTTCTTTCCTTAGTGGAGGAATAGACTCATCATCCATCGTCTGTATGAGTGCCGGCCCTCTTCGACATCAGCTACCTGACCAGATGCATACTTTTTCAGGTATTTTCAATGAGATATCTATATGTGACGAAAGACAATTTTTTCAGTCTGTTTTAAATCGATACGAAGTCATTCCTCATTTTATTTGTGCAGACAGAATCAATCCAAGTGTTGCTTATGATCGGACCATCCAGTTAGAAGATGAACCATTCTGGGCTCCTCATATTTTTATGGGCTGGGAACTTATGGCTATTGCCAAACAGCAAGGGATACGGATACTGCTGGATGGTCATGATGGCGATTCAGCCGTATCTCATGGCTTAGGTCTATTTCCTGAACTCCTATTCCAGGGGAAGTGGTTTCGCCTTCTAAAAGAATGCTATCTGATAGGAAACACTCCCTCCCTAAAAAGAACCTTAAAAAATCTGTTTAGGGTCTGTTGGAATTGTACGTTATACCGCGCGTCTGCCCTCATACCAGTGACTTTTCAACCCAACCACTTTGTAAAAACACTTAGCAGGCTCAATCCGTCTTTTGAAAAACGAAACAGTATCAGGAGTCGGCTGTTAAAAGCTGAAACTGACCGGCCAAATGACGGACAGAGAGAATACGAACACCATATGAGTGTCATCACCCAGCCACTACATCCTCTTGCTCTTGAGGTATTAGAAAGACAGTGCATACAACACGGCCTGATCGGCTGCTATCCTTTCTTCGACAAACGCCTGATAGAATTTTGTTTGGCCTTACCTGCTGAGCAAAAACGGAGTAATGGATTCAACCGTAATATCGTCAGGAAATCATTACAATCAATTCTTCCAAACCGTATCGCTGAAAGAAAATCAAAAACTAATTTCACGCCCAATATGACACACATATTTTCCACAACAGGAAAGGCGTGGCTACAGTTTAATGTTGACAAAACTCCTCAACAAACATATTTTTATCTAAACAAAGAAGAACTCTTTAATATATACGATTCATTCCAGAGGGAACCGTCAAAAACATCTTTAATGGATCTGGGATTTTTATTAAGGAGTATTTCACTTTCCCAGTGGTTAACAAATCAATAACGGAGAAACGAGTTATGCAAAAACGACCGGACAGGCAGTCGCATGCAACACTAGACAGTACTGAATCTAATTCTAAATTAGCCTACTGTGCACCAACACTGACCATACTCGGCAAAGCTGCTGAGCTAACACAAGGTAACGAAGGCGGAGTAACGTGTGATAGTCCATTACCTGGGCCTGGTATTGATACATGTAGTCCATAGTGCAGTATCCTGTTACTGTTTTGCCTCTCACCACCTAACTTCCTAAGGATCCCTGTTGTATTTCTATTCAGCGTATGGGTTTGGAATTAAATCTGCCATAGCTCTTCCAGGATTCATTCGAATCCCCAAGGAGGAGACCAAAGTTTCCATCCATTTAGCACCAGTCTCTCCTCCTCGAACCACTCCCAAAGAAGGCGTTTCTATCGATAAGCTATCCAATGGTCTGACGATCAATTGGCGTGGAGTAGCATCTTACAAAATTATCCGGGGCCGAGAGATTATTATCACGCCAGAGTCTGGAGCTAAGTCTATATCCAAATTAAAAGCACAACCTTTCTATGGAATGGCAATTGCGGCAATCCTCCAGCAACAGCAACACGTGGTTCTTCATGGCAGTAGCGTTGAAATAAACGGAAAAGCACTGGTTCTTTTGGGGCAAAAGGGTATGGGGAAATCAACTCTTACTGCTGCTCTTCTCTCAGAGGGGCATAACTTTATTTGTGACGATGTCACTGCCCTTTTGATGAACGACCTCTCTTGCATCCAAGTTCTTCCGGGGGTACCCCGCCTAAGATTGTGGGCAGATGCTGTCCGTGCTATTGGACATACCCCTGACGAACTTTCCCTTGTATCTCCCATTCTCCCTAAACATATTCTGCCTGCCCATGAGCAGTTTAAGAACGAACAGATTCCTTTGCAAACAATTGTACTACTGGAACGTGGAGATATAATCGATTTGCAGGAAATGAAAGGGACAGAAAAAATGCTCTGTCTACTTGGTGGACAATATTTTGCCAAATATTATGATGCACTACAAGATTCAGATCATAAACGATTATTTCGTTCCCTTTCAACTCTTGCCCAATCACTACATATCGTCAA
>DQVD01000188.1 GCA_015661935.1 Desulfocapsa sulfexigens
ATCTTTTTTCCTGATTCTACTTCTGTCTACTATCTATAAATATGTACCCGCAGGTTATACCACCAGCCCTTGAGCGATTAATACAGGACCTCACCAAACTTCCTGGAATCGGAAAAAAGACAGCTTCCCGTCTGGCTCTTATTATTTTAAGGCGTCCTGCAGGCGAGGCACGTGAACTTGCGGGGGCACTGGCAGATCTTCATGGTTCCATACAACTCTGTTCCTGCTGTTTTACCTTTTCAGAAAATGATCCCTGCACAATCTGTGCTGACCTGAAGCGTGATAGCACACTTATCTGTGTGGTAGAGCAGCCAGGCGACCTTCTTGCCATAGAAAAAGCCGGAAACTACCCTGGTCATTATCATATCCTCCACGGAGTACTTGCGCCCATGGATGGAATCGGCCCCGGTGAAATAAAAGTAAACGAACTTGAGGCCAGATTAAACAGTGGTACCATTAAAGAGGTCTTTATTGCCACCAGCTCAACGGTACCAGGAGAAGCCACTGCTAACTATCTCATTGACAGACTGCAAAAAAAGCAAATCCTGGTCACCCGGCTGGCCTGTGGAATCCCCATGGGGATGGACATAAAATACGCCGACAAACACACCCTCGCAAGAGCCATTGCAAGTAGAAACAAAACAAGCTGATTCCATCCTTGCATTCGGGGTAAGCGTTACTTTAAATCTTGATACCGGTGAACGGTTACCATTCGGGCCTTAAATCTTCTTATTTTTTCTTGACAGAATCATCAGATATTGGTATTTGACATCGTTTCAGTTGTCTCTTTTACGGAGAGAACAACACCACAGGCGCGTAACTCAGCGGGAGAGTGTCACCTTGACATGGTGGAAGTCGGCGGTTCGAAACCGCCCGCGCCTACCAGAATGACCTGGCTAAAGTTCATGTATCGAAAGAACAAAGTTTCTGTATGAATCATTCCGGGAAGTGGATGCCAGATGTAAACCAACTGTAGTTATTTCAGCCGCAGGCTGAAATAACTATTCTGTCTTCTGGTTTCTGCCATCTGAATGTGCCCGCATGGCATCATGTTCATGCTGGCAGCAGTTTTCATACGGGCAGCAGTTTTCCGTATCAATTTTAGCCTTTGCTTTTATATAGATTTAGCTTATGACTGACATCAAAATCGATATAGATAACGGGGAAGCAGCTGTAATGCCAGCATCCACCACCGTGGGAGAAGCAGTCTCGGAACTGCTGTCCAACAAGCAGCGCAAGAGAACTGTTGCTGTTTCCATGGACGGTCAAATCCTTGATATGGGTACTCCTCTTATCAGTAACTCAAGCCTTAGTTCAATCCAGATTGGATCCGACGAGAGCCTTGAAATCCTGCGTCATTCAACAGCCCATGTTATGGCTGAAGCGGTACGTGAGATTTTTGGATCTGATGTGAAAGTTGCCATCGGGCCTTCCATTGCAGACGGTTTTTATTACGATTTTGAATGTAAAACTACTTTTACACCAGAAGACTTCGAGAAAATTGAAGCAAAAATGACTGAGATCATCAGAAAAGCACTGCCTTTTACCCGTACTGAAATGAGCAGCGCTGATGCTATCAAACATTTTGAAAAATTGGACGAAAAATATAAGGTTGAACTGATTCAGGACCTGGGTGAAGATTCTGTTTCACTTTACCAGCAGGGTGATTTTACCGACCTTTGTCGTGGCCCTCACCTACCCAATACCTCGTGGATTAAAGCATTCAAGCTCCAAAGGGTTGCCGGTGCTTACTGGCGAGGGGATGAAAAAAATGCCATGCTGCAACGTATCTACGGAACAGCATTCTTTGACAAAAAAGCTCTAAAAAAGCATCTTAATACGCTGGAAGAGGCAAAGAAGCGTGATCATCGTAAACTTGGCAAAGAGCTGCGACTCTTCACCATGCAAGATGAAATTGGTCCCGGTCTGATTCTGTGGCAGCCTAAAGGAGCGCTTTTTCGTAAACTCATTGAAGATTACTGGAAAGATGCCCATTATCGTAACGATTACGAATTACTCTACACCCCTCATATTGCACATCAGAGTCTTTGGAAGACCTCCGGTCACCTCGATTTCTACGGCGAAAATATGTACTCGGGTATGGATATCGATGGTGTACAGTATCAGCTCAAACCGATGAACTGTCCCTTTCATATCGGTATATATAACAGTAATAAAAGAAGTTACCGGGAGTTCCCCATTCGCTGGTGTGAACTTGGTACGGTTTATCGCTATGAACGTGCTGGAGCCCTCCACGGATTGCTTCGTGTGCGTGGATTTACCCAGGATGATGCACATATATTCTGCATGCCCGAACAGCTCGAAGATGAGATCTTCAATATTTTAGATCTCAACCTTGAAATCCTCAAGACCTTTGGTTTTACGGAATATGATATCTACCTCTCCACCAGACCTGAAAAATCTGTGGGAACTGACGAAAGCTGGGAACAATCCACTGAAGCCTTAAAACTTGCCCTTGAGAAAAAAGGACTTACATACGAGCTTGATCCCGGAGAAGGCGTTTTTTACGGCCCCAAAATTGATATCAAGATTAAAGATCAACTGGGTCGTTCTTGGCAATGCTCCACCATACAGGTTGACTTTAATCTTCCTGAACGCTTCAAAATGACCTACACCGGAAGTGATAATCAGGAGCATCAACCTATTATGATTCATCGGGCGCTCATGGGTTCCCTTGAACGATTCATTGGTATTTTGATCGAACACTACGCCGGTGTCTTCCCGCTCTGGTTCGCGCCAGTTCAGGCCAGAATCATGAATATCACTGATGCCCAGGCTGAGTACTGCAAAGAAGTTTACATGAAACTTCGCAAAGCAGGTGTTCGAATAGAAAAAGATTTGCGCAATGAAAAATTGAACTA
>DQVD01000370.1 GCA_015661935.1 Desulfocapsa sulfexigens
CTCGCCACCGTTTGCGAAAATTGTGTCATCCCCTTCATCTTTCTTAGCTCCGATAAATACTTTTCTCGCAATACCACGAAGGCTGAAAAGACAAACCAGTGAGAGTACCAGAAAGACAGCAAGCTGCGTGTTGACGCTCCATGGAAAAAAATAACAGCCCAAGGCAGTCAGCCATGCGGCGAGCCCGAAAAAGAAAAGGATAAAGCCAGGAACTGCCATCTCTAAAACAAAGAAGGTGACACCAATAGTTAGCCACATCAGGCCGGGATATGTAATTTCCATATAGAATCCTATGGGGAAGAGGTTAGCATGTAACTTTTCCAAAAGTGGTGGTAAATTGTATTTTTAACACAAATTCAGCATATTACATGGGAAGTAAAAATTGAGCAAACCAGATATTCAGGAGAGCAGTTAAACATCTAACGAGTTGATATCTCCTTGTATTTTTTTCACATTTTACGCATAGCTAACAAATCAATTTTTGGAGCATAATCTGTAATCTTCAGCAAGTAGTATCTATTTGATACATCGCTATTTTCCTGAGTTACCATCATCTTCCAGTTCAATAGTATAAAAAACATCTGCAGCATTACTGTTTGATCCGGTCGTGGTTTGTACATGTATCTTGCGGTTTATCCGGTAACGGGTGATAAATTCGCTGTCACCTGTTTTCACATCAGTTCCTGCTGAAACCGAGAGTTTACTGTTGATCTGTCGCCCAATGGAGAGCTTGGCGCCCTTCCCCGCTTCAGATGGTGCTGACCCTGTGAGCAGGTAGGAGATCACATGGCTTTCGGACATGGGTGGATTTGAAAATGTTGTTAATCTGGGCTTGCGTGCAGGGCCAATGGCGTAGATTCCTGTAACAATGTCACCGACAGTTCGTGTTGCCCGAAGGTTGATACCAGGCTGGCTTAAGGGACCACCCGGGAAGGAAATCACACCTGTCTCGATAGCAAGATCCTGCCCATAGGCCCGGAAACTTCCCTGTTTGATATGAAAGGCGCCACTGCCCATCATCTGTTCGTCCGGTTCAGAGAGTATTGTGAGTTGGCCGTCAATAAAGGCATTTAGTCCAAAACCTGCAACGTGGACATCATCCCCCAATGTAATTTTTAGCAGCATATGGAAGGGTGATTTAGGCTCTTCTTCCTTTTTCTCCTGAACAATGATGATGTCGGGAGATGCCGACTGACTTCCCGGTGGCAGCTCCCGCAGGAGTATGTCTGCTTTTGGGATGGTCGCTTCTCCAGTGAGACTCATAAGGTCAGCTTTCTTCTCAAAGAGTATGTCCGATGAAAGAAACACCTCAATTTCAGGAAGGGCTATCAACTGGTATTTATCGGCTTTAAGGGTGACGCGTGCAGGCAACTTTTTTGTACCGTCAAGGCTTAGTTTGCCATCCAGCACCATATCTCCCTCGGGAGAGATCAATTTTCCTTTGACTGTTACGTCTTTATTATTTGCCAGGATATCAAATGTAGAACCTGCGAGATCAAGTCCTGCCAATGGTACAAGCATCTGAACAATTTTGATTTCGCCTTTTCCATTGATGTCTGGCTCTTCAATGGTTCCAAGAATTTTGAAATCCAGAGCAATTATAGCATTCAAATCCTTAACATCAGGGACGAGCGCTTCAATCAGATCAAACTTTTTAGCATCTATAAAGAGTTTTCCATCAAGTTTTGCCTTGCCTCCGATATTCTTTTGCAGAAGATCGGGTGATTGTATTTTGCCACTGAAGATGTTTGAATCAACACTAAGAAGAAAGTCTGCATCGAGTGCTTTTTCAAGTATTTTCAGGGTGAGTTTCATTCCCTCATGGGGGAGTGTGCCGTTTTTTTTATCTGTTCTATATTTGATGTCTCCCGGTGTTATTTCGGCAAACAGATCAGCTTTCAGTGTTTCCTGCATTGCAGCAGTTGCCGTTGCGGAAAAGAGTCCTGTCAGGTCTTCCAGTGTTTCCGGGAACCAGGGGCTAAGCCAGGTGAGAGGTATTTCATGTATCTGGACATCTCCCTTGCTGCTGTTGCTTTCTTTGTCCCATGATCCCTCAAGGCATAGATGCGAATCCTCCCTATTGAGACAGAGCGTGTCCAGAGTAACAGAAGCTGCTGCTGCAGAGAGTTTTACAGGTTTTTGCAGTTGCCATGTTCCAAAATCCGTGGAAACAATATCGAAGAAATTAATGAGCCCCTGCCATTTCTCCTCCATGTAGCCGCCGTTCAGGTTGAGGCTGATATCTGCCATAGCATGGCTTGCTTCAAGGTGAATGGAGTGTTTTTCTCTGGTGCCATCTCCCTTTGCAATAATAGTTTCAACCAGGTTCTCGCCAGATTTTAGATTTGCGGCTGTAAGATTTATGGAGAAAGGCTGAATCCAGCTCAGATCAAGTTTTGCGTCAGCCTCTATCTGCTCCAGATTAAGATCGGCATAGCCAATGGAAGATCCTGAAAGATTTACGCTGACCAGCGGTTCTGTCATTTTCTTTTGTACAGACCCCGCAGCCTTTAGTTTGCCTTTCGCATCGGGAAGCAGATCAGAAAAATCAGCAATATCTGCTTTCCATTGAAGATTGGATTGTTCTCCAAGATTTCCCCCGGCAGTAATAACGGCACTGCCGGCTGTTAATTGAAGATTATGGATGCGAATATCATCTGGCAGCATCGCAATTTTGCCGGTTCCGCTAATGGGGAGTTCCCGTAAATTTCCCGTAAGACTTTCAATTGTTACGTTAGCCGTAACTCCATTTTTTGCAATGCTGCCATCGGTATGCAACAGCCAGTCAAGTTTTCCAGGCCAGTCGGGGAATTGTTTTCCGGGATTGATATGTTTCCCATTGGTGTTTAAATCCCATTTGACCACAGGTGACCATTGTACGTTTCCCTGGAGATCAAGTTTTCCATCAAGAAGATCCAGGGTGAGTTGGAGATTGTGAACACTTGTTGTATTGCCATCACTATTTAGGGTGATATCTGCTTCAGGAATCTGACTTCCTGTTATTGCAGCAGTTAAAAGTAAATGGAAGTCATCAGGAGTTCCTTTAAGTTTGGCCTCTCCTTTTGATGATTTATAGTCAGCATCACCTTTAACAGGCCATTGCAGTTCCTGCCAGCTCAGCAGAAGATCAAGCTCCTGTTCAATATTGGCGGTTCCCGTGAGATCAATCTGGGCGTCTGTTTCTGGAAGTTTTAACGTGAGTTGTCTGATATCAAAGACGAGGCTCTCAAGATTTGCCTTTATATTGAGATCTGCATCCCAGTTTAATTCTGCGGTTTTTTCATCGCGTATATGAAGAGATGATGTGATTTCTGCCTGTTTTAGATTGCCTTTTCCTGAAAGAGATCCATTTACAATACCCGGAGTGTCAGGGGAAAAAACGGCTGGCCGCAGTTCTGTTAGTTCTATGTCTCCCTGCCAGGTGAGATCTTCCAGAATATTTTGTGCAGCAATGTCCAGGTTAGCTGTGATATCACCACTAATGATTTCCTGCACTTTTATCTCCTGCATGTCACCCGAATACGTTCCATCGATTGTAAGAGATGGGAGATCAGTACTCAGGGTTTTAATTACTGTTGTAAGTTGAACTGGATAGCTGCCGGTTGGATTGAGTTTCCCTTTGGCTTGGAGGCTTGCCTCATCCATGGTAACAGCGAGATTTTGAATGTTTATGCCATTGGTATCCCACAACAGGGCAAGTTCTGCGTTATTGACTGTAATTGCTTCGGTATCGGGAGCTGATGAAAAAAGAAAGTTGTTAAGCGTAAGTTTTTCTATGGTGATTTTGATGGGAAGGATCAGCTCAGGCAGTGTCAGTGTACCTTCTTTTTTGGGTTTCGGATCGCTTTGTTGTGGAAGAACACTGTAAGACAGATCATCAACTGTTAATTCCAGAATATGGAGGTGGAGTCTTAGCAGGTCTCTGGTTTTCCAGTCCAATACCAGGTGACCAACTCTTGCTATACCTGCAGAGTTTTTAAAGAGAATGTCACTGAGTTCAAGGCGGTCAAGTACTTTACCCTTTGTTGATCCAATATGCAGGCTGTTGTCGAGGAACTTTTCGGTCTGTGTGACAATGAATTGTGCACCACTCTCTGTGCCAAGCAGATAGAAGCAGCCAAGACTTATCAAAAGAAGGGAACTTAGGAGGGCCAGTGCTATGCGAATAAAAAGTTTCTTCACAATGTTGCCCCAAAGCCGACATGAATTCTCCAATCATCCAGTTCCGGGTTCTCACTTACAGGGTAGGCAATATCAAAACGGAGTGAACCAAAAGATGCCAGCCAGCGAAACCCGATACCGCTGCCAATGAAAAGTTTGTCAAGTTTATCATCGTAAGCGTTTCCCGCATCAACAAAAGTGGTAATTACCCACTTTTCAGCAACCCGGTGATCATATTCAAGGCTCCCCGACAATACATGCTTACCACCTACCCCAACGCTATTTTCATTCACAGGCCCCAGAGATTTATATGCATAGCCACGAACTGAGTTGTCACCTCCGGCAAAAAACCTGAGAGTTGTCGGATAAATGTCTAAATTATCAACCCATGTGCTGCCTATTTCCAATCGCGAATCAATTCGTCCATTTTCGCCCAATCCAAGCATATATCGCCCCTTTAAGTGTAAGCGGGTATATGATGTGTCTGACAACAGTGCTTCTGCAGCACCACGAAGATCTGCAAACAACAGATGACCATATTGTGGGAACATCGAATCTTCCGTGTCTGAAAAACGATAGATACCACCAATACTGAAAAGGGTAGTATCTTTATCCGGTTCATGTTTAATGCTGAACTGTTCATTTGAGGCCAGGAGAAAACCTTTATAGAAAAGGGTGTCGGTCAGGTTTCTTCGCACAAAGGCTGTTTCCATTTCAAAGGTGGTACTTTTGGTGTCCAGGGTTTCATCATATTCATAACTGGCAGTTGAGACCCATCGATCAGTGAGGGGTTTCACAACGGGGATATTGTATTGAGCCCGCAGGACGCCTTCTTTTTGCGAGAGTTTTATGAGTACTGCAGAATGGTGACCATGGCGGTTGAGCAGGCGATTGTCCCAGCGTGCTGAACCACGAATCCCGGTATCAGATTCATATCCAACGCCAAATAAAAATTTATGCGGGGCGATGGGCTTCATAATAACATTTAAAGGCAGTTGCTTATCCACCGCTTCTTTGAATAAGGGAGCAATGGTGACTTCTTTTGCATAATTACTTGCTATCAGATTTTGCTGAAATTCGAGTAATGCGTCATATGAATAGGGGGTGCCTTTTTCAATAGTGATATATTTTTCGAGCAAATCGGGATCAAGGAAATCCTGTTTGAAAGTGATATCTCCGAAGTAGTAAAGGGGGCCTGTATCCATATGGAGCGTCAGGTCTGCACTGTTTTTATCAAGATCAATCAGCCATTCACTTTTGATGAATTTTGCTTTCGGGTATCCCTGGGAAAGGGCGGTGTTCATGAATGTGTTTTTTGCTGTTTCATAATCTGCATGGACTAGAATGTTGCCTGCATTTTTATTGTAATCTTCAATACTCCGTTGAAAAACAGGCTGATCACTTCCTTCCCCTGACCATTGAATGTCTTTTTTGTTGATAGCTACCGGTGTTCCCAGGTCGACGGTGTATGTGGCAAGCCATTTTCCTTCGACTTCAGTTAGGTCAGCCTGGATTTCAGGAATGTAATAGCCATATGGTTGCAGAGCTTCCCGTATGTCTTGGGGAGCCTGCTTGTGCAGTCGTTTGATCCAGCGTTCAGTGAGATCTTTGTCATCTTTCATCTTGTTAATTTCAAGAAAAAGCAGGACATTTTTCTGAAATGGATCTTCCAGTCCATTCAGTTTAACTGTAAGGGGTACTGCTGCCATGGCAGAAAAGCTCAGCAGGGAAATAATCAGGGTGAGTGAAATCCCGGCGATCAGGGACAATGAATGAATAGGCTGAGTAAACCTGTTAAGGAGGAGGTGTCGTGCAGGCTTCATAATATTCGATACGGGCAGTGTTGTGTCAATGATGATATGACGCTTAGGAACGGGAGCGAAATAAATTGAACAAAAATGAATAGCCATTTTTTTCGTATTCAAGGCGCGAGGTGCGAACATAAAGGTTTTATGTGACCAACGAGCAACGCAGAAGACGGATGTAAGCAATCTTGTGAGACTCCGAAAAAGGACATTCATTTGTTCAATTTATTTCGTGTACGTTCCTAAGCAGGAAGTTCAGGTTAAAGAATCAAGTATGTTTACTCAATCTTTCAGTAGAATAGCACAACCGGCAGTGAGCATAACCCCACCTGCGAATCTGTTCGTCATTTTGAGTGCTTTTGTACTTTTAAAGAGTTGTCCTGCTCGTGAGGCCATCCAGGCGTAACAGAGAAGGACTGTTCCAAGAACAAATGTTACAACTATACTAATTGCGAGAATGTCCATGTGGGTGAGACTTGCAAGATCAACAAAGGTGGGAAGAAATCCAAGATAGAACAGGATAACTTTGGGGTTGGCAAGGGTTATAACCAGTCCGCTGGAAAAGTTTTTCATCCATGATCGATTATTACTCTCTTGTAAAGCAATCGGTTCCGGAGAAGATCTCCAGATTGTAATCCCAAGCCAGATCAGATATAGCCCACCTGCATATTTTACAAAGACAAAGAAACTGCCAAGTACCGCGGCCATGGCGGACAAGCCATAGACGGCGAGCAACAGAAAAACAAGATCTCCGACAATAATCCCAAGTACAAGAATAGCAGCATGAGAAAAGCCATTGGCAAGGGCACGTGCCACAGTGGCAAAGACACCCGGTCCCGGTGATGCTGCCAGGAGAAACATGGCAGCACCAAAGGTTGCGAGAGTGAGCATGGTCATAAAAATGAACCTGTTTTTTTACAGGGCTTTTGCTCTGTTCATGGCACGCTTAAAGGCATCGCCAGATCCTGCAATAACTGAGTCACTGACACAGAAAGCCAAACGGATATAACCGGGAGCTCCAAATCCACGCCCCGGAACTGCCAGGATCTTTTCCTCTTGAAGAATTGCACAGAATTTTAAATCATCTTCAATTGGGGATTTTGGAAAGACATAAAAAGCTCCTCTTGGCGGAATGAAGTCAAAACCGGCATCCGTCAAAATTTTGCAGAAAGTCTCACGCCTTTTTTGATAGATAGAGTTGTCAACGCTTGCATCCTGAAGCTCTGCAACAACGCGCTGCATCAGTGCTGGAGCATTTACAAATCCGAGGATTCGGTTGGCAAGGGTCAGTGCATTAAGTAGTGCTCCCTTGTCTGTGATATCAGGATGTACTGCAAGATAGCCGATCCGCTCACCAGGAAGGGAAAGATCCTTGGAGTAGGAAGAGAGAACAATGGAGTTTCGGGTAGCTTGTAAAACACTGCCCACAACATTGTTATCAAAGATAATTTTGCGGTAAGGTTCATCGGCCAGCATATAAATGGTGGTCTTGAGTTCTGCACCTTTCCTGTCCAGTAGTGCTCCAAGTTCATTGAGCGATTCCTGGGAATAAATCTGACCAGTGGGATTGTTGGGTGAGTTGATAATGATTGCTTTTGTTTGATCAGTGATAGCGGCTTCGATGGCGGCGATATCAAGGTTAAACTCTGCATCAGTATGTACAATTTTAGAGACTCCGCCATGGTTATCCACGTAGAAGTTATATTCCACAAAATAGGGAGCAAGGAGGATCACCTCTTCTCCGGGATTAAGCAGGGCTTTCATAACAATGTTGAGCGCACCTGCAGCACCGCAGGTCATAAGCATGTCACCATGGAAGACATCAACACCCTGTTCTTTGGACATCTTACCAGCCAGTGCTTCACGTACCCAGGGGTAACCTCCGTTTGGCATATAGGCATGCATCCCGGGAGTTTCGTCTTTAACGATTTCCAGAATAGCTTTGTTGTACTCCGGTGGTGGTGGTACATCGGGGTTTCCAAGGCTGAAATCAAAAACATTTTCAGCACCGTATTGGGCTTTCATTTTAGCACCCTCTTCGAACATCTTACGAATCCAGGAAGATTTTTCAGAGAAACTGCGCATTTTTGTTGATATTGTCATCAGGTTAACTCCTGTATTGTTTTGGCTTGTTATTTTTTCTTTAGAATGTCATATGCTGCATTGATTTCTTTCATTTTTTCTTCAGCAACAGCACGGAATTCTTCACCCAGATGCTGCACTTTGTCCGGATGATATTTCAGACTAAGTTTGCGGTGAGCTTTTTTGATCATTGCGGCATCCGCTCCCGGTTTGAGACCAAGTACTGCATAATACTGATCCATTGATCCCGGCCTGCCATACGCTTGCTGCTGCTGTTGCTGTTGTTGACTGTATCCATATTTATATTTTGCTTCAATGGTACGCTTATCATAATCTTTAATTTGCAGGAAGTTTGCAATATCTCGGGCCAGTTTTAATTCTGCTTCCGGTACCTGAGTTTTAGTATATAAAACCTGGTAAATCAGTTCTAAAAGAATTAGTCGAGGTTCGTAGGCAAAGGTATCACGGAATTCCTGAAGGAGCGAATCCATGGATTGCGTGGAGCTAACCGCTTCTTTTATCAGATTTTTCACCCAATACATCCTGGTTTGGTCATAACGCAAGTTGTGCTGGAAGAAATTTTGGATGGCACTGATTTCTTCTTTAGTGACAACACCATCAATTTTGGCAATATTGGTCAGGATCTGTACAAGCAGCCAGACAAAGCGGTTATGGCTCTCTGTCTGGGATGCTTCATAGGTGGAGACTTTCTTCTGGATCCAGTAGCTGAACCCCCAGAAAATTCCGATAAAAATCAGAATGGCAATAATACCCGAATAAAGCAGGAAGCCCAGAAAATTGAAAAGACCGGAAAATCCTCCGGTGAGCAGGCTGAAAAGAAGAACAATAAGGATACAACCACCGCATCCCGGTTGCTCGTGTCGTTGATATTGCATGGTGTGTTACTTTCTAAAAGTGTGTTGTTATTTCCGGTAGTTGTCTTCGCCAAAGAGAGCATCGATAAATTCATCGGGATCAAAGTCGCGCAGATCATCAATTTGTTCACCAATACCTATAAAACGAATGGGGATAGCAAGCTCACGGCTGATATTCGCTACAATTCCACCCTTGGCTGTACCATCGAGTTTGGTCAAGGCAAGGCCGGTTATTCCCATGGCTTCATTAAAGAGTTTAGCCTGGGAAACAGCGTTTTGTCCGGTTGTGGCATCGAGTACCAGCAGGATTTCATGAGGGGCGCCTTCAAGTTTTTTCCCCATAACCCGTTTAATCTTTTTTAATTCTTCCATAAGATTAACCTGAGTATGGAGTCTTCCGGCTGTATCTACTATCACTACGTCATAATCATCTGCGACGCCTCGATCCATGGCATTAAAGGCAACAGAAGATGGATCAGCGCCTTCATGCTGATACACAACTTCAACATCATTGCGTTCGCCCCAGATTTTAAGCTGAGCGACTGCCGCTGCGCGAAAAGTGTCCGCGGCAACGAGTAACACAGATTGTCCGGATTGCTTGAATTTTTTGGTGATTTTGCCAATCGTTGTTGTTTTTCCAACGCCATTAACGCCTATAACCATGATCACAAAAGGCCCGGATTCAGGCATGACAAGCTCTGCGGGTTTGTTTGACTGCGTTATAAAAGAGCGTAGCTTCTCTTTCAGTACAGTTTTTAGTTTTTGGGGGTCTGAGAGTGCGTCACGTTTGACTCGTCTTCTGGCATCATCAAGGATTTCCATGACAGTGCTTATGCCCAGATCTGCAGTGATCAGAATTTCTTCCAGTTCATCAAAAAGATCTGCATCGATCTCTTTTTTACCGAGGAAGAGAGCGTCCATTCGGTAGAC
>DQVD01000270.1 GCA_015661935.1 Desulfocapsa sulfexigens
CCAGCGAACTGCCTTTCTTCCTGAACATGGTTAGGCAACTCTCGGGAGACAATAATGTTCGAAGAAAAACGTAAATTCAAACGTGTCGCAAGTAATGTTCGTGTGGGATTTAACAAACAGCGGGTTGACAAAGAAACAGAAGAGTATTTTCAGGGAGTTGCCAAGGATTGCGGTCTCAGTGGAATGTTTCTTGCCACTGAACACCTGATGCCAAAGGGCAGTGTTGTTTCGCTCAGATTTCAGTTTGTTGATCAGGAAGGAGAAGAAGTTGCCATCCAGGCCCAGGCCGTTGTTCGATGGACGCAGCGCTTTCGTAAGCCCAAAGGTATGGGACTGGAATTTTTTGAATTCACCGGGCTTAAAGATCGTAATTTTGAAGACTTCCTGGAGCAATTGTTAAAAAATGAATTGTCCTGAGTATCAATCCTTGAGCGTAATCTTTAAATGCCCAGCCTGAGTTTCAATTGATTCTACGCCATCTGAAAAAAACTGCCAGAAGCCTTCGTCTCCAGCAAACTCCTGGACAAGATCAATATTTTTCATGCCTCCAAGCCAGGCATTTGGGATGGGAACACCCATGAGTTTGACCCCTTTTAAAATTACCACCGGCTGTCCATTTCGGTGGGCAAGCTCTAAACCGGCGGCCGCCCGCAAAGTCTTACCGCCAAATATGGGAAAATCTTGATCCATGGGAATCCGAAGCCTGGCACTGATTAGATCATCGGCCAGATCAACAGCCACCTTTGTTGCCAGATCAGTATTTTTTGCTATCATCGCATTAAGTTCACGTTCTGTGAACAAAATATCCCTGCTGGCTCCCTGTTCAGTATAGGCTTCGGGCTTTAGTGCCGAGTTAAGATCTTCCTTTACATTCCCTGCCTTATGACTAACTTCTTTCCCGGGGGAGTCGTTCTTTGGAGATTCTGGTTTCTGTGAAAAACCAAAGCTGTCAAGCTTTACAGATAATTGTTTTTCTTCCTGAACACTCAAGACCACTGGCTCAAATTGTGAGGGGAAAATATAGGTTTTAGCAATCCAAAGAGTAGCACCTGCAGTCACAAGAATAGTCAGGAAAACAATACCAAACACCTGTAAACATCCCAATTTCCTTCCACCTTCCTGCTCTGCACTTATACCGTTAACCAATTCAGCCATAAGAATACCTTAGTCGTGTGAATGCTTGCCCTCATCATTAATTTTTTCCTCAATCCGTTTCCGGGCATCCGAAGGAAGTGATTGACAGAAGATATCTTCAACACCATCACTCTGTTGAAGAACCGATTTAATAAAAAGTAATTGTTTCCGATAACGCCTGCACAGAGCACACATCATCAGATGAAAGCGAATACCCATTCGTTTGTATAAGGACAGATCCCGATCCATGGATTCAGAGATCATGCTGGTTATTTTTTTACAACTGAACATCCAGTGACGCATTAAACCCTCTCTTCTTTACCTGCCAAACCAGTTTACTTCAAGACAACGTCTCAGCAACATTCTGGCCCTGTACAGGATAACCCAGCAATTATTCTCTCCTGTTTGAATCCGCTCACATATCTCATTAGTTGTGGCACCTTCAAGTTCGCGCATGGTATACACGTAAGCTGTTTTTTCAGGCATATCCGTTAAGCAGGCTCGAATAACCGCCATGAGTTCTTTGCGCTCAAATACATTTTTGGGATCACCACCCCAGTCACCCGGTTTGATTTTCCACTTTTCTTTTTTATCAAACAAATTAGCCGTACTGCTCGCATAGTCACCAAGGTTTGCATCACCATATTCAGGCTTTAGCTTTCTAAAAAAGTCAGCTATTTTATTTTTCAGGATACCAGTCAGCCAGGTTTTCACAGTGGATTTCCCGGAAAAATTTTTATAGGACCGATATGCTGCCAAAAGTGTCTCCTGAACCAGATCTTCGGCAGTAAAAGAATCATGAACACGAGCCATGGCAAATCGGTACAGTGCATCACCATATTGATCCAGCCAGTGTATAGCATCATGTTCCTGTTTGTCTGTTGCGCCCATTATCCCCACCTTTTTTATAATATTTCACGAATATATCATGAAAAGAACTCTTGAAGGCTGATTATTATATTCTTTTTGTTTTCGCTGACTTTAAAAAGCAATAATAGCCTCCTTTTCCTGTTCTGAAAGAAAGTCGGGATCATCCATGGTTGCCGCCATGCGCCCAACTGTAGATGTCCATTCCTGACTGTTTTTGCTCGCGCCAAAAATTCTATCCAGATTATGACAGATACTGCATTTCCGAGAGACAAGAGTTTTTCCTAAGATCATTTCCAGGGAGATATCTACCTTTGTAGGTGAGGATTGAACGATGCAAAACATAATACCCCGCTGTAAGACCGGTTAAAGCAAAGGCAAGTGCGACAAGTGCGAAGATGATAACGCCTAACCCTGTTCAGGAAGAAAGGCAGTTCACTGGATAAGTGCCTTATCAGAAAAATTCTTTGAAAAAAACAAGAAATTGTTCTGTAAGGCACTAA
>DQVD01000096.1 GCA_015661935.1 Desulfocapsa sulfexigens
TCAGGAAGAAAGGCAGTTCACTGGATAAGTGCCTTATCAGAAAAATTCTTTGAAAAAAACAAGAAATTGTTCTGTAAGGCACTAATAGTGGCAACCTGCTACTTAACTGAGGATGCCAGCGGATCAGCAGTATCTTGATTATAATTAACGGAAGCAGCAACAGGGCAAAACATTGTGCATAACAGCCCGAGAAGTCAACTCCTCTTGAAACCCTGCTGTTTTACGGATCATAATCAGCAGCATAACTATGATATCAGCTGGATGCCGGAACCACCAGCCGCAATAAGCGTAACGCGTTCACGCAAATCCTGTTGACCAAGGAAATCACTTATACGCGGTAGAGAATAAATAAGAGGCAGCCCACATGATCTTTCACCGTGACAGGAGCGGCTCCCGTTCTACCTTCACCACCACCATCTATCACCAATACATCCGGGATGTTTTCTTGCCTGAAATTGCCTTTAAATCATTATCCAAATGACCTCCGACAATTTTTAAGGCGATGGGCTTGCCACCTGTCAACGTGCGGAGTTCCAGGATTTTCGATGAAAGATCATTGCCGTTTTTAATATCCTTATGCACCTCTGGTGACTGCGCCATTTTTCCTTGAGGAATCTCACGAACAGCAGCAATTTCAGCGGTTACTTTTGCCCCTGGAAGCTTACCTCCCATACCCGGTTTGGCTCCTTGTGAAATTTTAATCTCTATCATAACCGCCAGCAGCAGGCGCTCATCACTAACCAAGCAACAGCACATATAAAGCCAGCACACTTGCTGTAAACTGGAGAACGGGATGGATGCTCAGCATTACAAGACGCAAAGTGTATTATTTGAACTCATGCACTAATACAAAATCATTGGCAACACGAGTGCTGTGGCATCCGATACAGCCTTTTAGTTTTCCGGCCTTTAATACTTTTCCGGCAGGACTGTACTTTGCCCAAAACCAGTCACCCGATTTAGGATTATAGTCTTTTACCTTATACATCACGGTGATTGCCTTAAGATCCTTTTTCTTGCCATAGTTCTCTTTGACCTGAATCGTACCATACTGAACAGGAGCAGATACAGAATCAATGCCCTTTTTATTTACAAATACTTTATGGTATTTACCATGTGGTGCGCGTCCTTCTATCATTCCTTTATGATCATCCCAATAGCCCCATTCTGTATAGGGAGACACTTTAGAAATATGATTCCATAGTGCCTCACCATCCGGCCCCGGCATATCCTCTGCTACTGTGAAACAGGCAACACTCATTGTCATTGCAACGACCAAACATCCAAGAATTAATTTTTTCTGCATTGTCATCTCCTTAGGTTCACTCAAAACCCTTAGTTGGTGTTCTGATTGCAAAACACTCATTCTGCAACCGCTTACAGGATCACCCTCTGTGCTCCTGAAATAAGCATATCACAGTTGCTGTTAAATGATAAGTCGTGAAAAAAAAAGAAAACCTTACAGATAATTTTCAAATTAAATGAATACTGTTATATTTTTATGGTGGACTTGTAGCAGCAGGTATTTTTTAATAAAAAAGCGACCAAAAGGTCTACTTGACATTGATTGTCATAAGCCTGCCATCAAGGGGGCTCTTACAACGAATAACAGCAGTAGCCTTCCTCCCTGAAAGTGGTTTTTCATACTGGAGTTGGATGCGCTGAACGCCAGGCCTTGGAGCCTTTATCAACCACGTTACCTCCCCCTTGCCGACAGCAAACTTTGTAACAGAAGGATTGGCATTTACAATACGGGTTTTCGGAGGAATATGCTGTTTCACAATGATAGAAGTTGGTGCAGGATTCTCGATTATGAGTTCCAGAACACTCAGTTTTTCACTATTTTCCAGATACCTCGCCGTTAAGCCTTCGGCCATCGACAGGGCAGGCAAAAGGAGACAACAAAACAGCACTAACAAAAAACAGAAACTCTGATTCTTACTCATAATTCTTTTCATACGTATACTCCTGTATCAAACAACATCAGGGAATAACATCAAAAACTGACCGTTGCCCATTCCAGCGATATGCAGAACCCATCCAGATAGATTCAACTTCCTCCATATCATCTAAAAGCCCCTCGACACTGGAAAAATCATCATAAACAGCAAGCAGCTCCTCATCATCAATACTGTTATCCTTATTACTGTCAGCCCAATGAAAAACCGATAGTTTATAACGACTCCTCCCGTTCACAAAACTTTCCTGTCTACTGGACTGGCGAACAAGCAGGGTGCCTTCAAAAGAAAAGGTACCCAGGCCTTCCTCTTTGGCAATACAACTTGCCATATATGAAAAACTTCTCTTGCCCGATGCTTTTTTATCTATCCATTTAATAAATCCGGGATCAACCACTGTGGCAACGGGTGTGGTTCGTAAAACCTGACAGCCCGGTGGCAATTGCTCTTTTAAAAGCAGTGAGGAACTTTTCCCGGAAACAAAATCAACATGAATGACCACTGGAAAAGGATGACCGGCAGCACCATGGGCAGGCATAAGCCTTTTCGCTGAGAAATTCACAACTGCACTCTTTTGAAAAAACAGATAGAAAAACAAAAGAACTCCGGCCACCAGCATTCCAATAATCACAATTTTCCGAGTGTTGTTTTGAGGGAGGGCAGGAGCAACCGTCTCTTCTTTCTTTGTGACCTGATCGTCCGGAGCAAGAAGATCCTGCAAAGAAACAGCTAAGGCTTCAGCCAGTTTCAAACCATTTTCTTCTTTTATAGTTGGCTCAGCTTTTCGTTCCCACCGGGAGATGGTCTCGGTGGTCACCCCGACTGCAGTAGCAAGATAGAGTTGTGTCAGGTTCTGTTCTTCACGAAGAGAACGTATTTTGGAACCGCTGACACAAACCATGGCTATCCCTGATTTCATTCTTTTCTGTCCTGGCTGTTATAAGTCGATATTTCCTTTGTATACCTGCTTTTAATTTACGCAGTTTTTTATATTTTACAACACTCTTTTGAATATACCCGGATAATAGCAGCCAACATACACCCACATAAACCACTGATATTGAGATGTTATCCGCGTTTCAAAGCCCGACATCGCCCGATGTCGGGTTTTTTCTCTTAAATTAATGATTTACATTTAATGCAAAAGAACGGGCATGGTGCCACAACAACAAATTCATAGATGGAGAATGTACATGAAAACAATAACCACCCTGATAACAGCCTTGGCCCTTACCGCAATGTTCAGTATCGGTGCTCAGGCAGCGACTCTTAGATGTACGATTAAAAA
>DQVD01000045.1 GCA_015661935.1 Desulfocapsa sulfexigens
CAACAATGGCATCACTACCAGTAGTCACTAAAGTAAGACAGGAGAGGGAAGAATCTAAAGTCTCTGCAACACTGAGGCTCTCAATGTTGAATCCGCGACCACTGAACAAGCCAGTAACCCGGGAAAGGACTCCAGGTTTATTTTGAAGAAGAACTGAAAGCGTATGTTTCATCTGTTTATCCTGTGAATAGAGAAATATATATGTTCATAAGGTGCCCAGGCTTCAGGCAACCTTTAACTTTGCAACGCGAACGAAACGCGGTATCAGACAAGAAGCATTTCCGTGGTAGCCTTTCCAGCAGGAACCATTGGGAAGACGCCTTCTTCACGAGAAATACGGAAATCCAGAATAACAGTGGTTTTCTTAACTGCTTCTAAGGCCTGTTTTATAGTTGCTTCGACTTCACTGGTCTTGTCACAACGAATACCCACAGCACCGTATGCTTCAGCAAGAGCAACAAAATCAGGAGTTACTTCCATAACAGTTGCGGCATATCGTTTGTCGTAGAAGAGCTCCTGCCACTGGCGAACCATACCAAGATAATTGTTATTAAGAATACAAACAATTACCGGACAGTTATACTGTTTGGATGTCGCAAGTTCCTGAATGTTCATCTGGATGGAACCATCACCTGCAACGTCAATAACAGTTGCATCAGGAAATGCCATCTTGGCACCAATGGCAGCAGGGAGACCGTAACCCATGGTTCCTAAGCCACCTGAGGTGACGAGACATCTGGGTTTGTTGAACTTGTAAAATTGTGCTGCCCACATCTGGTTCTGGCCAACTTCCGTTGTAATAATGGCATCGCCACCAGTCAGTTCGTCAAGTTTTTCAATAACAAACTGTGGTTTAATTGTTTCGCCTTCATCAAGATAGGCCATGGGATATTTCTTCGTCCATGCGTTGATGGTCTCGATCCATTCTGAATGTTGGGCTCCAATTTCTTCAAGATTTTCACCACAGGATGCAAACCATTTGTTCATGGCAATAAGCGCATGTTTACAATCGGCAACAATGGGAACATCAACGGTGACGTTTTTACTGATGGAAGTGGGGTCAATATCTATATGGATAATTTTCGCATGTGGGGCAAATGCATCAACTCTTCCTGTTACACGATCATCAAATCGTGCACCTACTGCGATAAGAAGATCACTTTTGGCAACTGCCATATTAGAAGTGTAGCTTCCGTGCATGCCGAGCATTCCCATGGAAAGAGGATCTCTACCGGGGAATCCGCCAAGGCCCATAAGCGTCATGGTAACTGGAATGTTCAGGGTTTTGGCAAGTTCAGTCAACTCTTCATTACTGTTGGAAAGGATTACTCCACCACCAACATATAATACAGGCTGCTTTGCTTTCAGGATCTCTTTACATGCCTTTTCCACCTGTCCCAAATGAGGCTCGTAGGTGGGTTGATAGTTCTGCATGCGGATGGGCTTCTTCTCGGTAAATTCCACCATGGAAGCAACAACATCTTTTGGAAGATCAATAAGAACAGGACCGGGACGACCGGTGCGGGCAATATGGAATGCTTCGCGCAGAGTCGGAACCAGATCTTCAGCTTTACTCACTAAATAGTTATGTTTAGTACATGGCCTTGTGATTCCTACAATATCAACTTCCTGGAATGCATCGTTACCAATAAGGGGCGTGGGTACCTGCCCTGTGAGAATTACCATCGGAATGGAATCCATATAAGCAGTGGCAATGGCTGTAACACCATTTGTAGCACCGGGGCCGGATGTAAGAAGTGCAACTCCCACATCTCCGGTTACACGGGCAAGACCATCTGCCGCATGAACTGCGCCTTGCTCATGACGAACAAGTACGTGATTTACTTCGGAATCCATAAGGGCGTCGTAGAGGTCAATTACTGCACCTCCGGGAAAACCAAAGATTGTTTTAACCCCCTCTTCAAGGAGGCATTGTATAATTGCTTCAGAGCCTGTTATTTTTTCCATGAACCCTCTTCCTTTTATGTATGTGTTGAGGTTTTTAGAAAAGTTGTCAATAGGTACATTCAACGTTTAAATACTTTAATTTAAGAATGAGAAATATATCTGGCAATGACGTGGATGTCAATATCCAAGAGGGAAAACGCAATAATTCGCAGGTTTTTATGGTTTATTGATATTCATTTCTTGACAATTCACCCGGATGGTGATTATTTAAAATTGAATCAACAGTAAAAATCATTGAGAGACTTTCATGTACGCACATAACATCCTATCAATTCTACTACTAACCCTGCTTAGGGAATGGTCTGTGGTAGAATCCGGAGAGTTCTGAAACGTACATCATACTCATTACGTAACAAAGAATCCGAAAAGGCCGCAGCGTTAAACTGCGGCCTTTTTTTATTTGTGCCCAGGTGAACGCGAAAGGTAATGGCTGGTACCGGGCAACAAAAAAGAGGAAGAACATGAAATCTGAAGCTGTAAAAAAATACAAAGCCTTTCAAAGCGTAGATCTTCCCGGTCGTACCTGGCCTGGTAAAACTATCACTAAAGCACCGGATTGGTGCAGTGTGGATCTTCGGGACGGGAATCAGGCACTTATTCAACCGATGGATCTCAAACAGAAACTTGAACTTTTTCAGTTACTGGTTGATGTTGGTTTTAAAGAAATTGAAGTCGGGTTTCCTTCAGCTTCTGAAGTTGAATTTGAATTTCCCCGTACTCTTATTGTTAACAGCCTGATTCCGGATGATGTGACTATCCAGGTGCTTACTCCAGCACGCGCGCATCTTATAAAAAAGAGTTTTGAGTCTGTAAGGGGAGCAAAGAATGTGGTGATGCACCTTTACAACTCCACGTCTACCCTGCAGCGCCGGGCGGTTTTTAAGATGAGTCGCGAAGAGATAACAGCACTTGGTGTTGAAGGCGCCCGTGTTATAAAAGAAGAAACTGAAAATTATCCTGAAACGAATTTTCGTTTTGAATATTCACCCGAGAGTTTTACCGGCACTGAACTTGACTTTTCCTTATCCATTTGTGAATCCGTTATGGATGTGTGGGAGGCAACTCCTGAGAAACCAGTGATTATTAATCTTCCAGCTACCGTTGAGATGGCAACACCCAATGTTTACGCGGATCAAATTGAATGGTTTTGCAAACATATGAAGAATCGGGAGTCAGCAATTATCAGTTTGCATGCCCATAACGATCGTGGTTGTGCAGTTGCCGCAACTGAACTTGCACTTATGGCGGGTGGAGACAGAGTGGAAGGAACTCTTTTTGGAAATGGTGAACGTACCGGGAATGTGGATATTATAACCCTTGCACTCAATATGTTCACACAGGGAGTTGATCCGAAACTTGATCTCCATGATATTAATCGCTTGATTACTGTGTCGGAACAAGTAACTGATATCCCGGTCCATATAAGACATCCTTACGCCGGGGAACTTGTTTACACTGCATTTTCAGGATCTCATCAGGATGCCATTAATAAGGGAATGGAACTCTGCGACCGTGAAGGCAAGGGGATATGGGAAGTCCCGTATCTGCCTATTGATCCGACGGATGTAGGGAGAACCTATGAGTCCTTAATTCGTATTAACAGCCAGTCCGGAAAGGGTGGCGTAGCCTATATTATGGATCGGGAGTTTGGGCTAAAAATGCCTAAGGCCATGCATCCGGAGTTTGGTACAATTATTCAGAAATTGACGGATGCTGCAGGTCGGGAGCTTAAACGTACTGAAATATGGGAGTCGTTTGAGAGTGAATATCTGCAAAAGACAGACCCATATTGCCTGAGCAGTTTCAATGTGGTGAAACGTCATATTGATAATGATGAGCAGGAATCTCTTGCCGAAATTGATGCTGTGGTTGAAGTGGATGGTAAGGAAAAATTCATAATGGCCGAAGGGAACGGCCCTCTGGACGCTTTTTGTTCAGCTTTGAAAGCAGAGATTACCGGAAAATTCACTCTTAGCAGTTATCATGAGCATGCCTTGAGTAAGCGTTCAAGCTCAAAGGCGGTTGCGTATATCCAGGTGACAATGCTTGATGGAGTTAAGAAGTGGGGGGTTGGTATTGATACCGATATTATTATTGCATCCATTAAAGCGGTGCTTAGTGCTTTAAACAGGCAGGATTAAAAAAAATCTGCTCTTTTTAGTGCCTTGCAGAACAACTTCTTGTTTTTTTAATAAATTTTCTGATAAGGCACTTATCCAGTGAACTGCCTTTCTGCCTGAACAGGGTTAGGAAATTTTCTCCTCGTCCTCCTGTTCCCACACTTCCGGGTGGAAAGAAATTTCTATATGAAATTATTACAACTTAGTGAAACCAAAGAGTTTGATCAGAAAAGTTTAAACGTTTTCTGCTCCATAACTCACCATACTTCAGAATTCTAAATTTTAATCCTGCAGCAGGGCAGGTTTTTCCAGTACACAGCCACCCCGCTGATGGTCAGCTGAGCATCCATGTTGTTGAGGGAAAGGGATTCTTTCTCGGAGCCAATGACGCAGAGCTTTCAGTAGAAGCAGGTGATGTACTTGTGTGTGATCTTAATGAGCCACATGGGGTGAAAGCTGATATTGATATGCGTATTTTGGTGACTATTACTCCACCGTTCTAAAATCAGAACTATTTAATCAATAAATAGAATCCGATTCCACCGGCAGCCAGCCAGATATTGGTAATATTTGAAATCGTAATATTAAGTATGGCAGCCAGTGGTTTTCTGCGGCCCAGTAAAGCCAGGCATGATTTGAATTCCGGCCAGGATGTGAGGGATGCCAAAACCAGAAAACCGATAACCCCTTTCGGTGCTTTAGAATGTTCTGCGGCAAAAGAAACCACGGGATCAAGAAAGTAACCGGTTCCCAGCAGGAGAAGTATTGCAGGTATCAGCCAGCGTCTGGCTCCTTCATGGTGCATTGCATCACTTTCTTCCTCGCCTTCGTCGGGGCGCAGAAAAAATAACGGAACAGTTACTATAACAGCGATGATCAACCAATATGTATAGAATGACTCTGGAATAAGATAGAAACTAACGGCAAGGCTTGCTGTGCTGATTATGGTGATTATGCTGTAAAGCGGTTTGGTTTTGAATGTCTCTAACGTTATTTTGCAAAGTATTGTTGCGGTTACCAGCAGGATCGGATTCATGAAGTTTGAACCAAGCGGGGTGGATGCGGCAAATAAAACATCGCCTGCAATAAGTCCAACAACCAGGCAAAGAGCCTCGGGGCCGTTTGTAATAAAACCGGTTACTGTTCCAATTCCCTTTATGTGTTTAATTGATTCAATGATTATTTCAATGGATAGACCAATGAGCATCATTTCCATGATAATGCCGGATGCTCCCATAAATGAGAGCTGAAGATTGCCCTGGAAGAGTAAACTGCTTCCGCAGAAAAATGTCATAACCAGAAGCCACACCACGATATCGAGCCGTGTAACAGAACTTAAAATCAGTTGCCTCACAGGTTCTGTATCTTATCCAGAAATGCTTTTATTTTTTTCCGGTTAAGCAGTATTCCACTTAAGCGTTCATCACCGGATTTAAGGGTGGGGATAAATTTCACTCCATCCTTAAGGGCTCGAAGAGGATTAGTCATTATTTCAACTTCTTCAAGCTGAACATCGTCCATATCAGTTAATAGCTCATCCAGAGCTTTTTTGGCCATATGGCAGCGAGGTCAGAGGTTTGAGTGATAAAAAGTGATTTTCATAATAATTTATGTTTTTGGAGGGTTGTCGTAGTTGCTTTATTGTTATTGACAGTATAAAATTAAATGAAAGAATTTCGTCCACGTTCCTAAGATACCCTGAAAACAGTTAGTTGTTCAACAAGAGTTTTGTGTCAGGACTTATGAAATTACCTGCTCCTCTAATAATAGTTGAAGATCAACGTTTCCTCCAGCATGATACTGGTGGTGATGAACATCCTGAATGTCCGACCAGACTTCAGGTAATAAGACAAACTCTTGAGGCAAGTGACTGCTGTTCCTCCCTGGCTTTTTTAGCTCCGCAAACAGCGAAAAGAAAATATCTCACACTGGCTCACAGTGAAAACTGGCTCTTTCGTTTTGAAGAATCAGTACTTGCAGGGCAAACCTGTATTGATCATTCCGATAATCAAATCTGCTACGATTCTTACGACATTGCCTGTCTTGCTGCAGGTGCCGGGATAACTGCCATCGATCTTATTGAAGAGGGTAGAGGCGATAATATATTTTGTCTTGTTCGGCCACCGGGCCATCATGCAGAGCATTCCATGCCCTTTGGCTTCTGCTTTTTTAATAATTGTGTAGTTGCTGCCAGATATTGGCAAGAAAAATTTGGGAAAAGCCGTATACTGATTTTTGATTTTGATGCACATCACGGGAATGGTATTCAATCTGCCTTTGAAGAGGAAGCTGATACATATTATATTTCTATTCATGAGCATCCAAGTTTCAGCTACCCTGGAACCGGTTATGGGGATGAGCATGGCATTGGAGAAGGAAAGGGAAGCATTCTAAATCTTCCCCTGCAACCAGGTGGTGATGATGGTAAGGTTATGAATCTTCTTGAAAATGTTATTCCGAAGAAACTGGCAGAGTGGCAGCCCGATGCCATTATTATAGCAGCAGGGTTTGATGCTCATATCGCTGATGATATGTCGGGACTCCATTATTCCACAAACTTATATTATAAAACAGGAAAAGAGATTAAAACATGGGCTGATCAGTATACCGATGGTAAACTGCTGTCAATCCTTGAAGGCGGCTATGAACTTTCCGTGCTTGGTGAATCAGTGGAAGCTTATGTTAGAGGTATACTGGGTAAATAACCCGTTTTTTATAAACCCAACTTTTTTAAGAGGTAGATATGTACATTATACGACATATGACACCAGACCCCATTACAGTATCTCCAGCCATGCTTCTTCCCGAAGCAAGGGCTCTGCTCAATGAGTATCATTTTCGTCATCTCCCGGTTGTTGATGAACATGGCAAACTGGTGGGAATCCTGACTGATCGTGATCTGCGTTCTGCCTATCCTTCGTCTGTGATCACCGATAGTGAACGAAGGCTTGTGTACGAGCGGGTTCAGGAAACTTCAGTATCTGAAATCATGTCTACAGAATGTGTTACTTTAGGGGTGGATTCAACCCTTGATGATGCCCTGTTTCTCTTTGACAGAGATCAGCCCGGTGCACTCCCGGTACTGGATGGTGAGCGGGTGATCGGGATTTTTTCAAACAGGGATCTTAATGCTGCCTATAAAACCTTATTCGGAGTTGGTGAAAAAGGCGCGGTATTAATAGGTATACAAGATGATGGCAGCCCAACTATTATGACCAGACTTGTGACCCTTCTTGAAAAGGAAAGGATTCCGTTCACAAGAGTACTGCGTATTTTTGATAAAGAAGGTGGTGATACCATTTATGTCAGGATTAATACCTTTAAAATTGCAGCAGTTCTGGAGTTACTTAAAGAGAATGGATTTTCTATTAAAAAGGGTTGAAGGGATGGAGTGAAGTTGTCAGTAACTGACAACTGACAACTGATAACTCAGACCGGCAAGTGTCTATTTTTCCTGTATCATACGATTATAACACCAATAGAAACAATAACTAACAGTAGCATTTGCGAGGTCTGTCTTATGAGTATTGACAAACTATTTAATCCTGAAAGTATTGCCATCGTTGGTGCTTCCCGAACAGATGGTAAAATTGGTAATACTATCCTTCGCAATTTGATACGGGATGGTTATGAAGGCACTATTATACCAATAAATCCAGCCGTGACCGAACTGCTTGGGGTACCCTGTTTTCCATCTCTTGCTGAATATGGGAAAGAGATTGATCTTGTCATAATTGCCACTCCCAGTGCACAGGTGCAAGATTTAATTGATGAATGTGCAAAGGCGAAGGTGAAAGCAGTGATCGTTATAGCTACCGGCTACTGCGAAAGTGGCCCCGAGGGAGCTGTGCTGGAACAGGAACTTGCCGAGCTTTGTCAGCGCCGGAATATCAGGCTTCTTGGGCCAAATTGTCTTGGTTTTATGAATACCGCAAAAAATATAAATGCCTCTTTTGTAGGAGACATTCCCGAAAGTGGTGGAATTTCAGTGTTCTCACAATCGGGTGCACTTTGTTCTGTTATGCTGGATCTAGCCATTGATAAGCACTTGGGAGTAGCGAAACTGATCAGTATAGGCAGTAAGGCGGATATTTCAGGTGTTGATATTCTTGCATATCTTGCAAAAGATGAACAGACCAAGATCATAGTTGGCTACCTGGAAGATATTGTCTCAGGGAAAAACTTTATAAAAGCCGCGGAAGATGCCGCCAATAAAAAACCTGTAATAATCCTGAAATCAGGAACAACACAGGCAGGTTTAAAGGCAACAGTATCCCATACCGGTGTGCTTGCAAGTGCTGATACCGCTTATGGGGCAGCTTTTAAACGTTCAGGGGTTATTAGAGCGGATACCTTTGAATCCCTGTTTGACTACGCCTCAGCACTTTCCATGCAGCCTCTGCCCAAAGGTAATAATGTTCTTATTATAACCAATGCCGGAGGGCCCGGTATTATGGCTGCAGATGCTGTTGAAGGAGCCGGGATGAATGTGGTGGAGTGCAATACCCAAAGTGAAGTAATTCCAGGGGCACAACTGACTGAAGCCAGTGGCAACCCTATAAATATTTTAGGTGATATTGATCCTGCCGGATATGCTACTGCCGTAAAATTAGCTCTTGGAGATCCACAGGTTGATTCTATTCTTGTTGTTCTTGCTCCCCGTGCCATGACCAGACCTGCTGACACAGCAAAAGCCATCGCTGCAAGTATTGACGGTGTCAAACCCGTAATGGCTGTTTTCATGGGTTGTCGCAATATAACGGTATCAAAAGAACAGGTGATAAAGGCAGGCCTGCCTTGTTATGATTCACCGGAAAGGGCAGTTGTGGCTCTCAAGGGCATGGGAGAATACGCGGCCTGGAAACAAAGACCACCACGCTCAGTTACCCGTTTTAAAGTAAATCGTAGAAGGGTTGAGCGAATCCTCCACCGTCGACAACGAACGGGTATGCTTCAGCTTGGCGAAGTAAAGGGCAAGGATGTCCTG
>DQVD01000313.1 GCA_015661935.1 Desulfocapsa sulfexigens
GCTTCCCCATGTGGAAAGTGGCCTCTTTACTCTTATAGGTGCCACTACCGAGAACCCGTCATTCCAGGTGATTGCGCCCCTCCTTTCCCGTTGTCGGGTTTTAATTCTTAAAACGCTTGGCCAAAAAGACCTCGCTATCATACTGGAGCGTGCACTTAGTGATACGGAACAGGGCCTTGGCGAACATGGACTTTCATTTGCTCCAAAAAGCCTGGGGATATTGTCAGAACTTGCCGATGGGGATGCCAGAAAAGGACTGAATACTCTTGAAATTGCTGCAACGATTATTCTTCATCGTATAAAAATGCAACCTGGAACACCGGTAGAGATCACAACCGAAGATATTATAGAAGCAGCACAACAATCCCTGCTTCGATATGATAAAAATGGTGAAGAGCATTACAATCTAATCTCAGCACTCCATAAGAGTCTTCGGGATTCTGATCCGGATGGCAGCTTATACTGGCTCTACAGAATGCTTGAATCAGGTGAAGATCCTCTATATATATGTAGACGTTTAATTCGCTTTGCCTCAGAAGATATTGGGCTATCCGATCCACAAGCTCTGGTTCATACAATGTCCTGCAGGGATGCTTATCATACACTCGGCCTGCCGGAAGGGAAATTAGCAATTGCTCAGGCCGTGACCTATCTTGCCACAGCACCTAAAAGCAACAGCCTTTATACTGCTGAATCAAAAGTTAGCAAATGTATCCGCAAATCTGGCTCACTTTCCGTACCATTACACTTACGCAATGCACCAACAAAACTAATGAAAGATCTTGAGTACGGGAAAGAATACAAGTATGCCCATGATTGCGATGGAGCATTGGTTGCTCAAGATCATTTACCCCCTGAAATCCAATCTGAACATTTTTATATACCCTCAACCCGAGGATATGAAGAACTTATTAAAGATCGCCTGCAGAAATGGCAAGCCATCCTACAAAAGAGAAAAAACAATGTATAAGTTATCTGTATTTAAATCCCGCATTCTATATCCTTTTTTTTTCACACTATTGTGTTTTGTATTTGTTCCATCACCTTTTCAGGCGGCAGAACAACAGTCTCTACAAATTTTGTTTTCAGGAAATATTCAGGGAGAAACAGAACCTTGTGGCTGAAAATCCAGGCAATTGGGCGGTCTGTCCAAAAAAGTTTTTCAAATTCACAACATTACTCAGTCAGAAAACGAGAAAAGGCTTTTACTCGATGCTGGAAATCTCCTTTTTAAACGTCCTGAGATAAATAAAGGCCCTAGCCAGGAACGCCTTACTGCCGAAAGTATTATTGATATTTACAAGGGACTTGAGTTTGATGCCGTGGGTGTTGGGCCATTGGATTTGTCCGGTTCCATTGATTTACTTATAAACAGTAAGAATAATGGTTTTCCCTGGATTTCTGCAAATCTGTTTGATGGAGATAACAAACCGCTCTTTAATCAATGGATAAACAGAAAAGTTGAAAACATTGAGATTCGCATAACAGCTCTTACTGGAAGTATTCGAAATGCATCTCCTGATCTTGTCAGACAAGATCCTGAAACCGTCCTTCCTGATCTCCTGGCTCTTTTGAAGAAAGACAACAAAGATACGTTCATAATTCTCCTGTCCACGCTCACTAACGAAGAAAATAAACGCATTGCTGCCGGGTACCCTGCCATCAACCTTATTATAGGCGCAGATGGCCGTAAAGCAAACATTAACCCATATTTTTTACAAGACTGCCTGTTAACCCAGACATCCAAACAGGGGAAATATCAGGGTGTACTTCAAGTCAATTTTGGAACTAAACGTAAGTGGGGGAAAGACAATGCTAAAATCCTTGCTGATCTGCAAAACAAGCTGGGCTCTCTAACCTGGCAGCTTAGACGACTTGAGATAAAAGCAAAACTTCTCGGAAATGAAGAAAAATATCAGAGCTCCATTCTTCGTTTACACAAAGAAAAAGCTGTGATGGACAAAAAAATAGACCTCGCAAAAGAAACACTGTCAAAAGAAAAAAAAGATGGCGCAGTAAACGATCAGTTCACCTACCGTTTTATTCGATTACATACAAATATGCCAAATGATCAACCAACGGTAGAAAAATTGACATTATTAAATCAGAAAATCAGAGCATTACATAAAAAAAACTAACAGACAAAAAAAGATGTCAGCACTTACTCAGGATATGGTTGGATATCCTGTTTGTGAAACCTGCCATGAAAAACAGGTTGAATTTTGGAAAACAACCAGACATTCTTCTGCATTTTCGACACTGGAGAGGAAAAAGGAGCAATTGGATATTGATGGCCCCCCTTGTCATTTATCATTAAATGCCACAGATAAAAATCATAGGATCAACCCCATTATGGGATATCTTTCCTATCCCGTTGAATTACAATCGGTGGGTTGTGAATCCTGCCATGGAAAAGAAAAAAAACTGCCTTACCTGCCACACTCCTGATCATGATGACAATTTTGAGTATTCCGTTAAAGTAAATAGAATTTCCTGCCCTGCCGGGTAAAACACCAGATTACTATGGAATTGGAATTAAATAAGTCATTGGATTTTGCACCCTGATTTAGGTCAGATTTTGTCGATCCGATTGCACAGGTAAGCGTAAACTCCGAAACCGCAGGCGTAGCAAAGCTACGTTGAGGATTTTGTAATTGAGGATCGGCCAAATATGGCCTGAAGCAGGGATGCAAAAACGATGAGTTATTTATTTCCAGTTTTTATACTCTGAAATGACGTGTTTGATTTCGTCAAACAAAAAAAAGGTGCTTTTGGAATTCTCCAAAAACACCTTTTAAAATCATGGTTTTCTAAAAGCTA
>DQVD01000346.1 GCA_015661935.1 Desulfocapsa sulfexigens
AACCTGGTGCGGTAGGAGTTTCCCAGTACCTCATCAAGCGTTTACCGGTGCCTCATTTTCGTCCGTTTGGGACTGCGTAGCATATGCAGTTATATGTGAGCAGGCGCAAACGAACGAAAATGAGGTGCTGGTGAACGCTTACAAACCATTGATAATGGTCAACTGTCTTTATAGGTAAAGGTCAACTTCTTATTTCGCGTACCAACCGTTACATGACCACCAGCCACAAGTTCGCCAAAAAGAATCTCATCGGTGAGTACGTCTCCGATTTCTTTTAAGATCAGACGGCGTAACGGCCTTGCACCAAATGCGGGTTCATAGCCTTTTTTTGCAAGCCAACTTCTCGCTCCCGTGGTCAGGTTGATACTGACTTTACGGTCAGCAAGCTGAGCCTCTAATTCAGCCACCATCTTATCAACCACCTTTTCGACTGCCTTTGGTGCAAGTTCCGCAAAAGATATGCTGGCATCAAGACGGTTGCGAAATTCGGGTGAGAAGAGGCTTTTCAGGGCCTTCTGTTCACGTCCCTTTGTTTCTGCGACAAACCCAATGGGCGCCGTTGACATTTCCCTTGCCCCGGCATTACTTGTCATGATGATAATGACATTTCTGAAATCCGCTCTTCTTCCTGAGTTATCGGTAAGGGTTGAATGATCCATGACCTGCAGCAGGATGGAAAAAATATCAGGATGCGCCTTTTCAATCTCATCAAGTAAAAGTACAGAATAAGGATGCTTTCGGATGGCTTCGGTGAGCAGTCCACCCTGATCAAAACCAACGTATCCTGGAGGCGCTCCAATAAGTCTGGCCACGGCATGTTTCTCCATATATTCGCTCATATCAAAACGTTCAAAATGGATGGAAAGCTGTTTTGCAAGCTGCCTGGCAACTTCTGTCTTTCCAACGCCTGTTGGCCCTGCAAAGAGAAAACTTCCCGTGGGACTATCCGGATTCCCAAGACCTGCCCGAGACCGTTTAACAGCAGTAGCCACCGCATCAATTGCATCATCCTGACCGAAAATAACCTCTTTCATGGCTGACCCCAGTTCTTTTAAAGAGGAAAGCTCGGCGTTTGAACCACTTTTAGCAGGCACCCGCGCCATACGGGAAACAATAGTTTCAACATCCCGTACTTTTACAACTTTGCCAAGTTTTCCGGCCATGCGAAAAGCGGAACCAACCTCATCCATGATATCAATGGCTTTATCCGGTAAAAAACGGTCATTGATATATCTGTCAGCAAGCTCTGCTGTGGCACGAATGGCTGGTTTTGAATAGGATACCTGATGGTGATCTTCATAGCGGGACTGCAGCCCCCTTAGGATTCGTCTGGTATCATCAACACTCGGTTCCTCCACATCTATTTTCTGGAACCTGCGGGAGAGAGCACGATCTTTTTCTATATGATTTTTATATTCTTCATAGGTGGTGGAACCTATACAGCGAAGTGTTCCAGCCTGAAGTGCCGGTTTTAACAGATTGGAGGCATCCATGGAACCGCCACTGGTTGCTCCGGCGCCCACGATGGTGTGCATTTCGTCAATAAAGAGGATGGCATTGTCTTTACGTTCAATTGCTGAGATCACGCCCTTGATCCGCTTTTCAAAATCACCACGATACTTTGTGCCGGCAACCATATTTCCCATATCAAGCAGATAGATTTCAACATCCTGAAGCAGATCTGGCACCAGTGCTTTATTCCCGGCATCACGCGCCTCGGTGTCTGCATGAATAAGCAGGGCCAGTCCCTCAGCAATGGCAGTCTTTCCAACACCAGGCTCGCCAACAAGCAGAGGATTATTTTTTCTGCGGCGGCACAGCACCTGCATCATCCGGTTAACTTCAATTTTCCGTCCGATCAGAGGATCAAGTTTTCCTTTGACTGCAAGTTTGGCATAATTGACGGTGAATTCCTGAAGAATTTTTTCATCTTTGTCACCCTTTTTATCGGTATCCGCATTGTCGGGCATCCTGGATAAAGGCTCTTTCTGCAAACCTTCCGGTAGGGCGTGAGAAATAAACTCCACCACCGACATTCTTCCCAACCCTTCTGAGCCAAGGAAAAAGACTGCATGGGATTCAGCTTCCGAAAAGATAGAAACCAGCACATCGCCGCTATCCACTTCCTTTTTGCCACAACTCTGCACATGGGCAACGGCGCGTTGTAAAACCCGGTTAAAGGCTACGGTCTGGGCAGGTTCCCCTTGGACTTCGAGCCTGTGAATGGGGAGCTCTCCTGCGAAAAAAGACTCCAGGCGATTTTTCAGGTTCTCGATGGAGCCACCGCATTCCCGGATAATATAACCAGTCAATTCATCATGCAGTAAACCGTACAGCATATGCTCCACAGTGACATATTCATGATGGTAATTTTTGGCTTCTCGGATGGCCCTTACCAGTGCTGTTTCCAATGCTTTACTTATCATATCTATCACCAATCATATTTTTTCGATGGTACAACGTAATGGAAATTCACTCTGCCGGGCCAGATCATGAACGATAACTACTTTTGTTTCACATATCTCACGGGTATACACTCCGGCAATCCCAACCCCCTCCCGATGCACATTCAACATAATTTTGCTGGCTTCAGAAGTGCTCTTCCTAAAAACCCTTTCCAGAATAGCCACCACAAACTCCATGGAGGTGTAATCGTCGTTATGCAACAGCACCTTATAGAGGGACGGCTCCCGAATTTCACTGCGATCTTTGGTTGCTGTTGATCCTTTTTTGTCACTCATAGTATATACTCTACTCTTCTTTTCTGAACTGTCATCACTTCTTTACAAGCGACTATGTTGTATGGCTTTACTCCCCACTACCTACCAGGATCCTCTATCGAGTTCCTGTGGACAACTCCTCTCTGACAATCTTTCGTGTTGTTTCTTCCAGGCTTGCAGACCTGGTATCTTCTGCATTTACTACCTTTTTCAACATATCGTTAAGCAAGATCTGATATCCGCGCTTACCCGCTTTCTTTTTAAAGTATCCAGCATGATAGTAATACGCTGCTTCTTTTCCACCGGCTGCATGTTCTTGCGTAAAACAGACCGATCAAAATCCGCTTGACTTATTTCAGAATACTCATCCGTAGAGGTTTTTGAAGTAGAGTTCTTGTTCATTTTTACTTGCCGAGTCCCATGTACATGGAGAATGAAAGTAAAGAAAAAACAACTGGTACTGGCTCTACGTTTTTACTGTCTTTTTCCTTTAAGCAATGTCAAAAAGAGTTCCTCTAAAACCAGTTCGGGAGGGAGAGGCGCACCCTTAAGGCGAAATTCAGCTTGTAAAAGCAGAGCCAGCCAACTTTTTAATACTGTGCAGGAAAACTCCTGAGCCTTACTGAATGACATAAACAGGGCATAAGGATGCCCTTTCAGCATATCACTCCACTCACCATGTTCTTTTAATGCCGGAAGATATACATTTTGAAAATGATTGGCATTCATGCCGGATCTCCAGGATGGCTCCGATCCAAGCTGGAGGGATCTGAATATCAGCATTTTGCGTAAATAGTTACGCATGGTGGCAAGAATTGCCAGACCGTGCACCCCCTGATCCAGAAGTCTGTTTAGCAGTACAAGTGTTCGGGCAGCCTGTTTTTTGCCAAAGGCATCGGTGAGTTCATACAATGCATCTTCACGGGTTCTCCCCACCATGGTATTCAGATCTTCCACGGTGATAGTCTCACGATCACCTGCATAAAGTGCCAGCTTTTCCATCTCCATGATCACTGCCACGGGGTGGAATCCAACCCGTTCAAAAAGAAGCTCCAGTGCCCTGGGGGCTATTTTTTTTTGGAATCCGGCAAGGCTTTTTAATACCATTTCCCGCAAAACATCTTTTTGTCCTTTTTGGGCAGCAGCACTCGCTCCCGGGGCCACTGAACAATCAACAACCACACCTTCCTTTTTAATATAGGTAAATAACTGTTTGCGCTTATCAACGGCTTCTGCAGTGAACAATAAAACATTATTGGGCGGAAGACCTCTTTTCAAAGCATCCACAGTTTGCGCTGCTATATCGGTGGATCCTGTATTCTTTTTCGACAGAGTAGTAGCGGCGAGCAGTTCAGACGTCCATCTCAGATTTTCCGCTGGCTTAGCAAAACCAAAAAGTGTCTGCCACTGAGAGCCACTCATTTCATGAAGATGATCATCAACGCTTAAATCGGCAATGGCAAGAAAGGAGAGCAATTGCCTTGAGCAGGCTGTTTCTTTTTTTGCGTCACGTGCCTGCATAACCTTTGTCCAGATAGCAGATGCCACGGTTTTGGAATGGAATAATCTGCTGTCTGTTATCCGAAATATTTGAGTACCCGGCAGAAGACTGAAATTCATCAACTGTCCAAGGGTTTTGCTGCTATCTTCAATATCACCATCAATACTGTTCACAGTACCGCCACCGGGTTGTTCAAGCAGGTATTTTTGTAAACTGTCAGCTGCTTCACGGCAGAGATAGCGTTCACCGAAAAAGAGGAATACCCTGGTATTCTTCTTTTCAGTTTCACCCTGCCCCATGCTTTTAAGCAATGCAGGAAGCTCTGTACGCTTAATTAATGCCATGATCGATTGTTTTCTGATCCATGATTTTATGCAAAATCGCAGGAAGTGATCCCGGTTGTAAATAATCTTCACCGAGTCCCTGTTTAAAGATTTTTGAAGATCGCTCTGCGAGATCATCCCAGCTTAAATTACCATTTTCCTTTGCGACAGCCTCAAAAAGAAATTCATTATAGGGATTATTAATTACAGCCTTGCCCGTACCCACCGTTGCCAGAATATCCACATTATTATTAAATAAGGTGGCAAGTTCTGAATAGGCGCGTATCCCACCACAGGATCCGAGGCTCATAAAACGCTGTTTCTTCATTAAATCAGTGAGATTTATTTCACCATCCTCCACCAACTTGCTGATGGGATCCATCAACTGTTCCTTACGCCAGTAACTATGGCCGCGCTGGGCAAACATCTCATGACCGCCGGTCAAAAACTGTTTTAAAAGTTTCCCCTGTATGCCCTTTCCCTGAAACACAAATACAGAATGGGAGATCTCGATTCCGTTCACTTTTTTTACCCAATCCAGC
>DQVD01000249.1 GCA_015661935.1 Desulfocapsa sulfexigens
ACCTCTTATACCGGGGTGAGCTGGAATGGTTTTTTCCTCAGCAAACAGTATCTGCTTATGGCAACGCCTCTGCAAACGGGCACTAAAAACAGGGGATCCATAGCACTTGTCAGGTCTCTGGAACAGATCTCAAGCTCCATCCGCAAAATCCGGGACCTCTTTTTCGCCTATCTCACAGTTAATGTTCTTATCTTCACCACCCTTGGTTTTACCCGGCTGGTACACCTTGTTATAAAACCCATTCAAAGGCTTGCCGCTCTTGCTGATTCACGCGCAGATCTTGGTGATACCAGCTTTTTTCAAGGAGAAGGATTAGGAGAATTCACCCAGCTCTCACTCAGCCTGAACCGCCTGGTTACACGAATTGATGGAGATAAGCAGGAACTCCGGTCAACCGTTAATTCTCTTAAACTGGCGAACGAGGAGCTGCAAAGAAACCGGGATGAGATGATCCGTGCTGAAAAATTGGCTTCGATTGGCAGACTCTCAGCTGGTCTTGCCCATGAAATCGGCAACCCGCTTGGGATAATTCAAGGATATATTGATTTACTGACAGATGATTCACTCAGTGTTGAAGACAGACGAGCTTTCAGCGAACGTGCCATTAAAGAACTTGACCGCATCAATAATCTTATCAGAAATCTTCTTGATCTCTCCAGATCTCCCATTGCCTCTTCCGTTGAGATAGTCGACCTGCATGATCTTTTAAACGATCTGCTTTCGTCCATTCGCATCAGAAAAACCACGATCCCCATCGATTATTCCACCGAACTGAATGCAGCAGACAGTAAGATAAACATTGACAGAGACGGTATACGACAAGTCTTTTTAAACTGTATTTTGAACTCCATAGATGCCATTGAAGAAGCTGATACAATCGAAAAAGGAACAATTTCCTTCACCACTGAAAATGAGAATAATTTTATCAAAATCATCCTTACAGATAACGGAACGGGGATAGATCCGGAACACAAAGACACCATATTTGAGCCCTTCTTCACCACCAAAGAAGTGGGTAAAGGGACAGGCTTAGGTCTGGCCGTAGCCCATAACCTTATTAAAAAATCAGGTGGACAAATAGCACTCTCATCAAATACGAACAAGGGTACAATCGTCACCATCACACTACCGCTCACGGCTGTTGAAAATGGTTCACCTCAGCAAGGATCCAAAGCATGACAGACAGAAACAACAAACGTCTTCTTATCATTGATGACGAAGAAAATATGCGACATATGCTCTCGGTGCTAATGAGTAAAGCAGGGTATCAGGTCACCATGGCAGAAAACGGGAAACAGGCACTGGCCATACAGCAAAAAGCACCTTTTCCATTGATTCTCTGTGATTTAAAAATGCCCAAAATGGATGGTCTTCAATTTTTAAAGGCCCTTGAAGATCTCGTTCCTCAGCCAATTATCATTATGATGTCTGCCTATGCCACCATTGACGATGCCGTGGAGGCCATGAAGAGTGGTGCCTACGATTTTATTACCAAGCCCTTTAAAACTGCTGAGGTACTTCTCGTTCTTGAAAAGGCATCCGAACACCTTAAATTATCCGAAGAAAACAGCAGATTAAAAGCAAAGGTTAAAGAACTGCAGGGAAGCAATGGTTTTGAAGATATAATTGCCCAATCGGAAACAATGCGTTCTCTTTTGCAGCTCACGGAAAAAGTAGCCCGCCATGATACCACAGTTCTTATCACCGGAGAGTCCGGTACGGGAAAAGAACTGATTGCCAAAGGAATTCACCGTAATTCCAACCGAAAAGACAATCCATTTATTGCCATCAACTGCGGCTCCATCCCTGAAAATCTCCTGGAAAGCGAATTCTTTGGATATGTTAAAGGAGCTTTTACAGGAGCCGACAAAGATCATAAGGGCTTGTTCGAAGAGGCACACGGAGGCACTCTGTTTCTTGATGAAATTGGAGAATTACCTCTTGGCCTGCAGGTAAAACTCCTGCGGGTACTGCAGGAGCAGGAAATACGCCCAGTGGGAAGTGCCAAAACCAGGAAGATTAATGCCCGCATTATCACTGCCACAGCAAAAGATATGGATCAGGAAGTTGAAGATGGGAGGTTTCGTGAAGATCTTTTTTACCGCCTCAATGTACTCACCTTAAAACTGCCGCCCTTGCGAGACCGAAAAGAAGATATTCCACGACTCTGCAGCCATTTTCTGGATATGCTGAACAAAAAGATGCACCTTGCAATAGAGTGTGTCTCTGCTGATGCCATGACCATTCTTCTTAGCCGGGAATGGAAAGGCAATATACGAGAATTGAAAAACTGTTTGGAACGTGCAGCGATTGTTGCCGAAACCAATCAGATCCAACCTGAAGATTTGAGTAGTGCTCAAACAAAACAATCCAATGATAGTACAATCGAAAATATGCTGGGAACTTTTTCATTGAAACAGGCAAAAAAAATTATTGAGAAAAAGTTGATCAGCAGAGCACTGGAAGCAAGCAATGGCAACAAAAGCATGGCCGCCAGAATGCTTGAAATAAGTTATCCGTCTCTTCTTGCTAAAATCAAAGAATACTTATAATCGCTTCCCCCGATGAACGCCCCCTTCCCCATAAAAGCACTTTTTTTTCTTTACAGACTACTCTGGTTCTGCGCAACACCCCTGCTCCTCCGCTCCTCAAGGCTCAAAGAAGGTGCTGCTGAACGTACCCTGCAGGAAGTTAACTTTTCTAAAGTTGATTTATGGATACATGCAGCATCAGTGGGAGAAGCTTATATAGCTATACAAATCCTGAAAAGTTTTGAGAAGGATCAAAAGTTTGACATACTCCTTACCACTAACACCTCCCAGGGACGAGAGATTCTGAAAAAGAATCTTGTCGACCCGATACACAATATAAGTATTGCCTACATGGTCTTTGATAATCCGGTTCTGGTCAAAAAAGCAGTGAAAATTGCTGATCCAAAACTGTTAGTACTCATCGAACTTGAGATTTGGCCGGCTCTGATGGCTGAGATGAAAAGGCAAAATATACAGATTATTCTTGTTAATGGCAGAATGACAGAGAAGAGCTTTAACGGATACAAAAAGATAGCCTTTCTCTGGCGAATGCTCAAACCCGACACAATCCTGGCGATTTCAGAGGACAATAAAGCTCGACTTCAAACTCTTTTTCAGCAACAAGACACATTTTATGTTCCAAATATAAAATTTGATCAGATAGCGAAATGTAACATCACAGAAACTGCGATGACAAAAAACAAATCACTTATTCTTGCATCAATCAGAAAAGAGGAAGAGAAGGAGGTTTTTTATATAATAATAGAACTCCTGAAACTCTTTCCAAACCTGCGTATAGATATCTTCCCTCGCCACTTACATCGTGTAGGCAGTTGGGAAACGCTCCTATCCGGAAAAAACATCAGTTATGCACTCCAGACATCTTCTCCCAAAAACAGCTCGCAATCAGTGATTATACGGGATGTATTTGGAGAACTGATCAATGCATATCAAAAAGCTGACGCAGCTTTTGTGGGAGGAAGCCTGGCCCCTCTTGGTGGACAAAACTTTATTGAAGCTTTTATGAATGGAGTGGTACCGGTTACCGGCTCTTTCATATCAGACTTTTCATGGACAGGGAGCGAAGTTTTTGACAAGGGTTTAGCCAAAAAAGGAAGCACCAAAGAAGAAGTATTGCAATTACTTGTTACAATGCTTAAAAAGCCCACAGACAAACGCCTCCTCCAGAAAAAAGCGAATAAATATATTCAATCAAAGCAAGGTGGGAGTAGAAAAACCTGTCAACATGTTGTAGATTTGCTGCGAACTCACTAACCCTGTTCAGAATAAAAGGCAGTTCACTGGATAAGTGGATTATCAGAAAATCTCTTTGAAAAAACAAGAAATTGTTCTGTAAGGCACTAAATGATGATATCGATACAATAATTATATCGATCATTTTTTTACAAGACTCTCAACTTAGCTTTTTAAATATATTTATATATGTCGAATAAAATTATTTTTTCCCGCCTCTACAAGATCTTATTACCCTATAAATACCAATTTATGATAGCCATGTTTGCAGCACTCGTTGTTGCCGGGCTGAGTGGTGCCCAGGCATATATGGTTAAACCTCTACTGGATAAAATTTTTTTTGAAAAAAATACTTATTTTCTTGCTGTTCTCCCTTTCGCCCTTGTTGTTTTATTCGCTGTCAAAGCTTTCTTCTATGGCCTTAATTTCTATCTTCTGGAAAAAATTGGTCAGACAGTAATCCGCGACATGCGAAGCAAGGTCTTTCAGCATATACATCTACAATCGCTCTCCTTTTTCCATAAGACCCCCACCGGTGAGCTGATATCCCGGGTTATTTCTGATATTCATTATATGCAGGGCGCTGTTTCCACGGTGGTTGTGGGCTTGTTGCGTGATTTTTTACAGGTCATTTTTCTTCTCATTGTGATTTTTGTCATGAACTGGAAACTGGCCATGCTATCCCTTATTTTTCTTCCGGCCGCTGCAGTCCCCATTGTGAAATTCGGCAGGTTTTTTCGCCGAATCAGCACCAGAATGCAGGAAGAGACAGCTGAAGTCTCAAATATTATACACGAATCCATCACCGGTGCTCCAGTGGTGAAGGCGTTTACCATGGAGGAATATGAGTCCAAACGGTTTTCAGTACAAATAGGAAGACTCTTTGATACCATCATGGAAGATGCGCGATATCGTCGCATTCAACATCCGCTTATGGAAGTAATTGGCGGTATTGGGATGGCCCTTATCATTTGGTTTGGCGGTAAAGATGTTATCGCCGGCAATTCAACACCAGGTACTTTTTTTTCGTTTCTTACTGCACTTGTGATGATCTATGAACCAATTAAGGCAGTGAGCAAAATCAACTC
>DQVD01000120.1 GCA_015661935.1 Desulfocapsa sulfexigens
AATTCGTTCCCGTTCCTAAAGTGTTAATCTGGCCTTTTTTATCTGATCCATCAAAAAACGGTCACTGATTCCGTCTTCAAATTGCAACTCAAATCCATGTTCATCCGATGCTCCAATCAAACCGATAAATACTTTCTGACCTTCAATTGGATGCCTTAATTTAATACGAGCCTTTTTACCGACAAAGCGTTTAAAATCTGCCATACTACGTAATGGCCGTTCAAGCCCCGGTGAAGAAACTTCCAGGTTAAACGCATGGGGAATCAAGTCCTCAACATCAAGAAAGAAACTTAATTCACGGCTGACCTTGCTACACTTATCAATACTTATCCCGTCAGGCCCATCAAGAAAGAGACGGAGTACCCAACCTTCACCTTCCTGACGGTACTGTATTTCCACTAATTCAAGATCCATTGAGGGCAGAAAACCTTCCACAAATTCCTGAATCTTTTCTATAACATAGTCTCTCATAGCAGTCTGCCTTGTCGCCTGTCTGCACTGAGCATCAGGCATAAAAAAAAGCGGGCATAGCCCACTTCATAGCCACTTCCCCCTCAGGGTTGGTGGTATGGCATCAATGAGGAAAACTTAACAATCTCAATGACACTACTGGAGCGGACGGCGAGGTTTGAACTCGCGACCCCAAGCTTGGGAAGCTTGTACTCTACCAATTGAGCTACACCCGCATACATCCTAATCTTATAGAACTATAAAACATAAAAATTACTGCATGTCAAGAAATTGCAGTTGATTCCTCCCTGCAATCTCAGGCTCAATTTCGCAATCTATAGAGCTTGTAACATGATTAAGAAATCACCTTAGAATCGGCAGGCTCGTTTTTTCAACCTGCTGAAGAAATTGTTCCCAACTTGGAGAAGCTGTTTTTATTTCAGCTCCTATCTGTTTCCCGGATGGAGTAACCAGTATCCATTTGAGAGAAACTACCCCTGTTCAGAAAGAGAGGCAGTTCACTGAATAAGTGCCTTATCAGAAAATTTCTTTGAAAAAAAACAAGAAATTGTTCTGTAAGACACCAATAATCGATGATCTTCCCCGTAGGCTCTTATAATTATCGTCAATTGCTCCATAGTATCAAAAAAGCATATCCGGAATATTTTTAAAACAGATCCCCATACGGGAAATATCACAGATTAATCCGGTACAGCTTGTTGTTGCCACTATAATTTCAGTGGACACAATCCGCCGGGGAACAAACCGTGGGTATACTCTTTTTTCGTCACGAAGCGATTTGCCGGGAATAACAAATAGGAGAACCAGGAATACAAAAATGATATAGGCAGGACTAAAAGGATTGGATAATTATTTCTTTCCAGCTTCCTTAGAGAAAAAAATCAGACAAATAGCGATTGACAAACCGATAAGGGATTAATACAACATCTGCAACTTTAGTCATAAAAACGGATTGAGTTCAACAGAAAATCACTAATACCAAACCCGAATATTTCTTTATTGTGACAATAACATATTGATTCTACACATAGTTCAATCCTCACCAATGAAAATCCATTATGCAATCAATCGAAAACAAAACAATCACTATAGACGGCGCACCTATCAATATATTGATGGCTGGAGATTTCTCCACGACTCCTTTTCTGTTTCTCCATGGAAAAGCATTCCAGGCTGAAACATGGAAGGAGCTTGGGACATTGCAAGCCGCAATCGAAGCAGGATATTCCATACTTGCACTCGACCTGCCAGGCTTTGGAAAAGGCCCGGAATCAAGCGTCAGCCCTGAAGCTATAATTAATGGAGTAATTGAAGCAACTGGTATTAAAAGTGCTTTCCTGATCGCCCAATCAATGAGTGGCAGAATTGGGATAGAATTTTCACTTGCTAATCCTGAAAAAATTTCCGGTCTTGTTCTTATTGGAGCTGTAGGAGTTGAAGAGAACCGTGATCAACTGCACAACCTTCCAACAAAAACCCTTATTATATGGGGAGAAATTGATCAGATTTCAGATCCCTCAAATGCCCAACTCCTACATGAAAAGATTAGAGGTTCTGAGCTCGTAATATTCCCGGGAGCAAAACATCCCTGCTATCTTGAACAGCCTGAATTCTGGCACCAAACATTGCTAAGTTTTGCAAAAAACATTGCAAACTCAAAATAATGACTGAAAAAACACTCATCATCGCTGAAAAACCCAGTGTGGCAGGAGATCTTACAAAGGCCCTGCCCGGGAAATTCAAAAAGCTAAAAACTCATTATGAAAGTGACTCTTATATCGTATCCTACGCCATTGGACATCTGGTTGCCATTCAGTATCCTGAGGAAATTGATCCTAAATATAAGAGCTGGTCGCTTACTAATCTTCCGATAATCCCCGAGGGATTCCCCTTAAAAGGCTTACAGGGAACCAAGGGACAGCTCAATGCACTGCAAAAACTGATACGACGCAAAGATGTCACAGAAATCATCAATGCCTGTGATGCCGGTCGTGAAGGTGAACTCATCTTCAAATATATTCTGCGCTATGTATGGAATAAAAATGTAGCGAGAAAAAGTTTTAAACGATTATGGCTTCAATCCATGACAAAAGATGCCATTAAAGCGGGCTTTGCCAACCTGCGCGACAATGAAGAAATGCACGCACTCGAGGATGCCGCATTATGCCGCTCTGAATCTGACTGGCTTATCGGTCTCAATGCCACACGAGCGCTCACCGGTTTTAATTCCAGGAAAGGCGGTTTTTTTCTTACTTCCTGTGGAAGAGTTCAAACTCCTACTCTATCGCTTCTTGTCAAACGTGAACAATTCCGCCTGGCCTTTGAACCACGTGAGTATTTCACACTACTGGGAACATTTACCTTTAATGGCAGTAGTTACATCGGCAAGTGGATCGACCCGAACTTTAAAAAAGACCCTGACAATGAACATGCCCGAGCGGATAGAATCTGGATAGAAGCAGATGCCGACCAGCGCGCAGCTATTTGCACAGATAAACCGGCAACTGTCACCGAAACCAGCAGGAAATCGAGCCAGCGCGCGCCCGCTCTGTACGATCTCACCTCGCTGCAGCGTGAAGCAAATGGTCGTTTTGGCTTTTCTGCAAAGAACACATTATCAATTGCCCAGTCTTTATACGAACGGCATAAAGTTCTTACGTATCCTCGTACCGATAGCCGTCATCTTCCGGAAGATTATTTAAGTAGTGTGAAAAAAACTGTTGAGCAGCAGCAGAATTGGCAGCTCGGAATTCATGCCACAACAGCACTTGAAAAAGGGTACATCAGGAAAGATAAACAGATTTTTAATAACAGCAAAATTTCAGATCATCATGCCATTATCCCCACCAATACCTTACCGAAAAGCCTAAGTGAACCTGAGCTGAAGATTTACACCATGGTGACCCAACGATTCCTGGCGGTTTTCTTTCCCCCTGCACGATATCTCAATACCAGAAGATTGTCTGTGGTGAGTGAAGAAACATTCCTTACTGAAGGAAAAATCCAGATTGATCCGGGTTGGAAAATCATCTATCAGGGGAATGGAAATCAGGAGACTGATAAACTTCTGGTTGAGATCCCCAAGGGCACTGATGTTCGTTGTAAGGACGTAACTAAAGAACAATCTGAGACCAAGCCGCCACCACGATTCAACGAAGCAACTCTGCTCTCTGCCATGGAACACTCGGGCAAGTTTGTAGATGACGAAGAACTTGCCGAAGCTATGAAAGATCGCGGCCTGGGGACTCCTGCCACACGCGCTGCCATAATTGAAAAGCTCCTGAAGGAAAAATATATCGTTCGTGAAGGCAAGGAAATCACTCCAACAGGTAAAGCATTTGAGTTATTTGCACTCCTTGAAGCGTTGAAGATAGAAGTCCTGGCATCACCTCAAATGACAGGTGAATGGGAATTCAAACTCAATCAGATCCTGCACGGAAAGTTCACAAGAGAACAGTTTATGGGTGAGATCCGCGAACTCACCGAGCATATTATCTCGCAGGTTCGTGCCTTTGAAAAATCTCCTACTACAAAAGCAGCCCCTTTCAGCCCTGTTGGGGACATTCATTTTGTTGAAACCCCCACAGCCTATGTTTCAGAAAATGAAAAAATCACCCTTCGAAAGATTCTCGGTGGTAGAATAATGAGCCAGGATGAAATCGTGCGTATTATAAAGGGTGAAACACTAGGACCTTTCAGTGATTTCAGAAGTAAACGCGGCAAACCATTTACGGCCTCGGTTCGCTTAACTAACAACAAAATAGAATTTCTTTTTGCTGACTCCATTGATGAGCTCGATATTGAAGCCATTAAAAAGAGTGACCCCCTCGGCTCCTCACCTGTTGACGGGACTCCTGTTTTTGAAACCCCCGCAGCCTATATGTCAGCTTCAAAACTTGATGGTGATAAAGAAAAAGGATTACAGATCAGCAAGATTATTCTTGCACGGGCAATAACCAAAGACCATATCAGACAACTTCTTGAGGATGGAAAAACAGAGCTAATCACCAAATTTATCTCCAGGAAAAAACGACCATTTGACGCTTACCTTCTTATGAATAAGTCAGGAAAAATAACTTTTGAATTTCCACCTCGTAAAAAGAAGGGACAGGCAAAGAGTAACAATTAAGAGGACATACTCTCCCGACATATTATGAAAAAACTAAAAAAAGAACTTCAAGACAAGAGCAGCCTGGAACTGGCCACAGTCTGTGCCAACGCAGCCCTTGATACCAAAGCAGAAGACCTGGTCGTACTCGACGTACAAGGTCTCTCCTCCTTCACCGATTATTTTATCATCATGAGCGGCAGATCAAGCCGCCACGTACAAGGCCTTGCAGAAGCCATGGAAAAAGCAATGAGATCCAAGAGAATCAGTGTAGCCAAGGCGGAGGGAATCAAGGAAGGTATGTGGGTTCTTCTTGACTTTGCCGACGTAGTCGTTCATATTTTCTATCATGAGCAGCGATCTTTTTATAATCTGGAAGGGCTGTGGCACGATGCCCCAAGAGTTGAAATAAACGAGAACTAACACATGCAATATATCAGTACACGTGGCGGTATCGATCCCGTCTCCTTCACCGAAGCCGTATTGATGGGACTGGCAACTGACGGTGGTCTCATTCTCCCCAGAACTATTCCCCGGATCGGAAGTGAAACCTATACTGAATGGAAAGAACTTTCCTATCAGGAACTGGCCCTTGAAGTTATGTCACGTTTTATTGATGACATCCCCGAGGCAGAACTGCGAGACTTGATTTCCCGATCCTACGCATCCTTTGACTCTGAAGAAGTAATTCCTCTTGTTCACCAGGGATCTCTTCATATTATTGAACTTTTCCATGGCCCGACCCTGGCATTTAAAGATGTGGCTCTGCAGTTTTTAGGCAACATCTTTGAATACCTTCTGGAGAAGAACGATTCAGTGATGAATATCCTCGGCGCAACCTCAGGCGACACCGGCAGTGCTGCCATTTATGGTGTTCGGGGAAAAGAGCGAATTAACATCTTCATCCTGCACCCACATAAAAGGGTGAGCAAGATTCAGGAAAAACAGATGACATGCGTTACAGACAGCAATGTGTTCAACATTGCTATCCGCGGTACCTTCGACGATGGTCAGGCCATTGTTAAATCCATCTTCAACGACTTGGATTTCAAAGAACAACAACACCTCGGCGCCATCAATTCCATTAACTGGGCCAGGGTTCTTGCACAAGTTGTCTATTATGTCCATGCGTGCCTGCATATCTCCTGTCACGAGAATGATAAAGCTACGGATTTCTCTGTACCCACTGGAAATTTCGGCGACATTTTCGCAGGATATATTGCAAAACGAATGCTTCCCGAAGGAACTATCCGAAAACTGCTCCTGGCAACAAACTCCAATGATATCCTTTCGCGTATGGTACAGGATGGTGATTATTCGCTTAGTGAAGTTGTACACACCTCAAGCCCTTCAATGGATATCCAGTCAGCCTCTAATTTTGAACGGTATTTATACTATCTTCTTGATGAGGATCCCAATCGCACAAATCAGGCCATGACCCGGTTTGGAGAAACCGGGAAGATTGATCTCACGGATTTCCAGGATCAGATTCAGAGGGATTTTATAGCAGAAAGAGCAACAGAGAGTGATGTCACTTCCTGTATATCAGCGCTTTACAAGGAACATGGATACATCATGGATCCTCATACCGCTGTTGGTGTACACTGTGCATTGAAACATCAGAAAAAAGGTATCCCAATATGCTGCCTTGCCACTGCCCATCCCGGGAAATTTGGTGATACAGTGGAGGCAGCCATCGAAAAACCTCTCGAATTACCAGAGTCCATACAAGATTTGATGGATAAAGAGTCCCGCTGCGAACTCATGGATGCAGACAGAAACCTGATTAAGGATTTCGTCAAAAAACATGCAAAACACAATTAATACAACTATGGAAAACATGGGAGAACATCAGCAACAAGTAGAACAATGTGTTTCTTTTTTGCGTGATGCCCTCCCCTTTTCTCCTGACATTGTAATTCAACTTGGGACTGGCCTTGGTCATTTCGGTGATACTATTGAAAGTGTCCTCAGCCTGCCCTATAGTGATATCCCTCATTTTCCAAAATCCACCGTCGCCAGCCATAAAGGCAACCTGGTTCTTGGATATCTTGGAGAAAAAAAAGTAGCCATTCTTCAAGGAAGATTTCACTTCTACGAAGGATACTCCACCAAAGAAGTCACCTTCCCCATTCGGGTACTTTCTCTTCTTGGTGCAAAAACACTCATTCTCACAAATGCGGCGGGTGGACTAAACCCACTTTTTCTTCCCGGCTCCATCATGATCCTCCGGGATCATCTTAATTTTCTAGGAGAAAATCCTCTACGCGGGCCAAATGTAGACAACTGGGGTCCCCGTTTCCCTGATTTTTCCATCCCTTATCATCCTGGGCTGATAAAACTCGCACTGGATAGTGCGAGCCGTTGTAAAATCCAAAATGTTATCAGTGGAGTGTATGTTTGTATCCCGGGCCCAAGCCTTGAGACACCTGCTGAAACCAGATGGCTAAGAGAATGTGGTGCCGATGCAGTTGGCATGTCTTCCGTTCCTGAATGTATTGTGGCAAAACATGCCGGCATGGATATTCTTGGTTTGTCAGTTGTTTCCAATGTCAACGATCCCGATAATTTTGAACCCATCATCCTGGAAGACATTATCGCCACAGCAGAAGCCATGGAGGCAAAACTTGCGCAATTGCTTATAGAGATTGCAATAAATATATAACCTTTTCATCCCTCGTGCTTTCAATATGAGACAAGAAACGGATCTTATCATTTCGGGAAGTTATCTCCTGCCGGATGCCAACCATAAAAGTCTCATTTCCAATGGCGCCATCGCGATAATTGGCGACACTATTACAGCCATCGGCACAAAAGAAACAATTCTTTCTGAATTCTGTACCAGCCGGCATATCCATACAGATCACGGCCTCATCATGCCTGGCCTTATCAATACCCACACCCATGCTGCCATGGCATGTTTTCGCGGACTTGCTGATGATTTGCCGCTTATGACCTGGCTTGAAGAGCATATCTTTCCGGTGGAAGCGCGCTGGACACCGGAAATGGTTTATCAATCCACCCTGCTCTCAATAGCAGAAATGATCAAATCCGGAACCACCAGCTTTTGCGATATGTATCTCTTTTCCAAAGAGGTGGCACGTGCCACTGAGGAATCCGGTATGCGTGCCTGGATAGGCGAAGTGCTTTATGACTTTCCGTCCCCTTGTTATGGAGAACTGGAAAATGGCTTTTCGTATACAGATGAGCTTTTTTCCCAATATAAAAACCATCCGTTAATTTCGATCACTACTGATCCCCATGCAGTTTATACCTGCTCACCTGAACTGCTCTCAAGGCTTGGGCAAGTTGCACAGGATTATGATTCTCTATACGTAATTCATCTTTCCGAAAACGAAGATGAAGTCAAAAGTTGCAAAGAACGCTACAATTGCAGCCCGGTAGAACATCTTGAACATTTAGGCCTTCTTGGCCCGAAAACCTTGGCTGTCCATTGCGTAATGCTTGATAATAAAGAAATAGAACTTCTTGCAGAACGTAAAGTTAAAGTATCCCACTGTCCGGAATCCAACATGAAACTGGCATCGGGTACTGCACCAATTGTTAAGATGCTGAAAGCCGGAATCACTGTTGGAATTGGAACTGACGGGGCAGCGTCCAACAACGATGTGGATATGTTTGGGGAAATGAACACCGTTGCCAAAATCCATAAAGTCGCACACATGGATCCAACTGCCATGAATGCCGAGCAAACTCTTCATGCAGCAACTCTTGCAGGGGCTAGATCTTTAAGTGCTGAAAAACAGATCGGTTCTCTTGAAGTTGGGAAAAAAGCCGACATGATTGTACTGAATATGAATCAGCCTCATCTTACGCCATTGTATAACATTCCATCTCATCTGGTTTATGCTGCAAGGGGTGTTGATGTTATTCATTCAATCATTAACGGACGTGTTGTCATGGAATCAAGAGAGTTAAAAACCCTTGACGAAAACAGGATTCTTGCTCAGATGCGTGAAATAGGGCAAAACATTGCCAACCATGGAAAGGATTGACATTCTGGCATTACTGCTCTACATTTAAGATTCTGAAAAAAAGTAGCTAAATTTGATTTTATATGAGGTATTATTATGTTTGGACTCGGCATGCCGGAATTGATTGTAATCCTGGTCATCATCGTCATTATATTTGGTGCTGGTAAACTTCCCGAGATAGGTTCAGGAATTGGTAAGGGTATCAAGAACTTTAAAGATGCCACAAAAAAAGAAGAGCCACAAAAAATTGATGACGACACCAAAGGTGACACACAGGCCTGAGCCAGCAGTTCAACGTCATTAACCACTTTTTTTAATTGGAGAAGCCCATGTTTGGACTAGGAACTCCCGAATTAGTAGTCATCTTAGGAATTGCGGTACTTGTTTTTGGCGGAAAAAAGCTGCCAGAGATCGGTTCCGGCCTGGGAAAAGCCATCTCTTCTTTCAAAAATGGCATAAGTGACATTGAAGAGGGTGGAAAAAACATCCTGGAAGATGTACCCGGTGTAAAAGAAGTTGCTGCTGTAAAAGATAAAGTTGATGCAGTAAAAAATATGGGAAAAATTCTTAAATGATTTGCTGAAGTTATCAGGAGAGCCCTAAGTGGCTCTCCTTTTTTTGCCCGCCTACGCACACAAGTGTTCTTGACAAGGGACTCGTTTTCATCATATCCTAAAAGAAAAGCTCATTTCCCCGACGTAAGTATTCGTATTGCAGCTAAATTTGTGATTAATTCGGTACTTGAAAATGTTTGGATAGTGGCTCAGGTTTGTTCGAATTGCCATGCGAACAATATTTGTTCATATGTATGTATCGAAAAAAAACAAAGTTTCTGTGTGAATCATTCTCGGAACTGGATACCAGATGGAAACCAACTGTAGTTATTTCAGCCGCAGTCTGCTAACTATTCTGGTTTCTGTCCTCTGGTTTCTGTCTTCTGAATATGCCCGCAGGGAATCATGTACGAGTAGGCCGATTCGGACAAAGATGGATTTCTCCTCTAACAAAAGGTGCACGATGAAAAACCGCCGCGACTATGAACGTCTTCTAATTCGCAAATTCGCACTTCTCAAACTTGCCAATGGTGAAATAATTGAAGGACAGACCCGTGATATGAGTGTGGGAGGTGCCTTTATTGAATGTGAACCGGACGTTGATTTGTCGGAAGGTACAGAATGTACAATCAGGCTGATGCTTGATGAAGAAGGCAGAGAGCTGACAACAGAAATATACGGTACTATCACACACAGCGACAGTGAAGGATTAGGGTGTCATTTCCTGAAGGTAAATGCCATCTATTACCAGTTCATCGGGGCGCTCTATGACTGAGTCCACCTTCAACGCGATCAGAAGAAACCAATACCTGCAAGTTCCCTCCTCTACCTCAGGCTGATGATAACGCGCCCTGCTGAGGTCCCAAACCAGAACCTCGGGCCGGGTTCACAATCATGCGGGCTATACCATCCAGCCATTTGTTTCCACTTTCCTTGTAACACTGGTGGGTGCAGTTCCCCAGGTAGCCACACTTCCGACTATTCGGAATACACTTGGGACAATTTCAACTCGAATCGGACCGATCAGAAACAACTACAAAGTAACTCCGGGATGTTACGCTGTGGGTAATCCCAATGCGGGATTTCCGGTTCCTAAGTGCCTTATCAGAATTTTTTTGAGAAAAATAAGATATTGTTCCGTAAGACACTTATGTTCTGCCAACGCATCCATGCTGATCTGTGAAGTGTGAATTTTCATCTTACTCCTCCTGCGTCCACTTATTATGGCCGGTGACCAGTTTTTCTCTCCAGAAAAACGCTCTTTGGAAAAGATTTCGTTTACTCTTATCGGCATATTTAAAAAATTGTTAATAGCTCCACTGCCCTTTCATCTTGACAAGAAACGTCTTACGGTGTAAGCATCTGGGTCCGCCTATTCTTTTTGTATCTTACCTCTAGATAAGGTAAAAAGAATCTTAAATACAACACGAAAATAATCCTGTCGGTTTTTTCAAATCAACAGGTCTCTTTTAACTAATCAGGAGTAATGCATGTGTCGTTTAGCCCTGAAAACCGCCAGTGAGGCCTTCTCGCCGTATGAAGTGCTTCAGGGGATGGAGGCAATGCAGGAAGGTTACGATGGATCCGGCCTTGGACTTCTTCTGCGCGGTCTTGA
>DQVD01000114.1 GCA_015661935.1 Desulfocapsa sulfexigens
GTCCTTTATGGACTCGTTTTTTTTTGTCCTCTTTTACAGGAAAGGTAACCGTTCACCAAGTATCAAAATTTGTAGTAAACCTGGTGCTGTCGGCGTTTACGAGCACCTCATTTTCGTTCGTTTGGGACTGCGTAGCATATGCAGTTAAGTTAAAGAGGTTTAAATTTGCATCGCCACTTGAGAAAGAAAAATCCCTCGGCAGTTTTTTTTGTGGTGGCAGTGGGGGTTTTTCTCTCAACCATGGATAGTTCCATGATCAATGTGGCGCTCCCCTCAATTATGCGAAGCTTTGGCACAAGCCTGGCCAAAACCGAATGGGTGGTGTTGGTTTACCTTTTGACCATTACGGTATCCCTGCTCTTTTGGGGGCAGCTTGCAGATCGGGTTGGTTTAACTCGTATATATCTCTCTGGAATGCTTGTCTTCTCCATTGCATCTATTGCCTGCTATCTTTCAGCAACACTTTTTCAACTCAACGCTTTTCGATTCACACAGGGGATGGGGGCTTCTATGATGATGGCGACCGGACCTGCAATAATTAAAATGGTTTTTCCTCCAGGTCATTTAGGAATAGCTTTAGGTCTTGCAGGTGTCGTCACTTCAGTTGGTTTAATGGCTGGCCCTGTTATATCAGGTATCCTTATTCATAGTTTTTCCTGGCGTGAGATATTTTTGGTCACAGTACCCGTAAGTCTCTTTACCGCTATTGCTGGTTTCTTCATCCTGAAACCTTTCTCAAATAAAATAATACCTGAACGGTCATCTTTTCCTTTCGATTGGGCGGGCATGGTATTGTGGACTGGAATGATAAGTTTGTCTGTTCTGATATCCACGCATCATTCCGAAGTTGCCAGAGAAATTCTACTAATTGAAGTGCTGGCATGTTTATCCCTCTTTCTCCTTCTGGTTAAAACAGAAGCAGGAAAACAGAATCCACTCTTCCCGCTTTCCCTTTTTCGTAATCGCTCCTATGCCATAGCCATGTTTTGTGCAGCACTCTCCTTTGCTGTGCTTTTTGTCGTTCTGATTCTCATGCCTTTTTATCTCGATTTTATCCTGGGATTAACAGCAAGAAAGATTGGTTTGGTTATGATGGCCGTACCCATATCTGTATTCTTTGTTTCCCCACTTTCCGGATTTTTGTATGATCACATCGGGGCTCGGTTACTTACTACCAGTGGATTGTCCATTGCAGCCCTTGGACTATTACTGCTTTGTTTTCTCTCAGCAGACAGTTCGGTCTTTTCTGTTGCCTGGCGCTTGGCCATTCTTGGGTGTGGTCAGGCCCTTTTCTTGTCTCCCAACAGTGCAACTGTACTTGAAAGTGTTGACCCAGATCAAATAGCGGTAAGTTCAGGAATGTTAGCCACGGCCAGGAATCTTGGGATGCTGGCTGGTGTTTCGTTGGCAGGATTATTATTTGGGATTCTTTTCAGGGAGCTTAGTGGTGGGCTTGATTTTAATCAATATGATCAGGGGCAGGTACAAAATTTTATATATGCCTTACGGATAACTTTTTCGGTTACTGCAGTTTTCTCTATATTGGGAGCTGTACTTTCATCTTTTAGAGGAAAGGAACGTTCGTAAGCGTGCCAGCACCTCATTTTCCTCCGTTTGAGCCTGCCTACATATAACTGCATACGCGGCGCAGTTCCAAACGGACGAAGATGAGGTGCTGGTAGACGCTTACTGCTTACTGCAAATATTTCTATATGGTGAATGATTACTGAATGTTCGACGGAATCCAATAACTATATATTGTTTTTTGGCAGGATTATTTCTGCCACCATGCCACCAGTTTCGTTATGTTTGAGAATGAATTTTCCCTGATGCTCTTCAACGATTTTTTCTACCAGAGTAAGTCCCATACCTGTACCATAGGTTTTTGTGGTGAAAAAAGGATCAGTTACATGTTTAAGGTTTGCAGCTCCCATGCCACTTCCGGTATCTTCAATGCTAATATGAATACTATATTCAGTCTTTTTGCAGGATACGGTTAATGCACCTCCGGATGTCATGGCCTCGATTCCATTTCTGATAAGATGGAGCAACATCTGTCGTATCAGCTTTGGATCTATAAAGAGTTCAGGGTCGGGAGAGGGCAGATCTTCCTGATAATGAATTGACTGTTTTTTCATGGTACCGTAAAAAAGCATTATACTTTTACGAATGAGTGGATAAAGTGGCTGGGTAAATTTTTCCGGTTTCTCTTCTCCCACAAAGTTAAATAAATCGTCAAGAGTTGATTCAATTCTTGACGATTCCATTATCATCATATCGAGAAACTTTTGAGTTTTTTCATCGGCACATTTTTTTTCAAGCAAGCGTGCAATGCCCCCAATTGAAGTTATGGGATTACGAATGGCATGTACAAGTTGTGCCGACATATGACCAAGTGCTGAATAGCGTTCAGCATCAATGAGAAGATCTTTGTTTTTTTCAAGTTCTTGTGTAACAGCTTCAAGTTCAGTGATCTTGTCCTGCATATTTTTGTATAGATGACTGTGTTCAATGGCAAGACTAGCCTGACTTGCAAACATCTCTAAAGAATTTATGTCATCTTCTGAAATTGGATGGGCTGTAACAAAGTTGTCGGCAATGATAACGCCCAGTGATTTATTGGGGGAGAAAAGGGGCGTTATGATAAAGGTGTCTTCCTGAAGGATTTTTAAGAGAATATCTGAAATCGCATGGCCATCATAGTGTCCTTTTTGAACATGAATACTCAAACGGTTAGTACATGCCTGGATTAGAATTTGATGGTTATCGGATGCAGAAACTTTTAGATTTTCAATAATACTCTTTAGCTCTGAATCATCTTTCATGCAGGATGTCTTGACCTTATTGAGGATATCAGTAAGGTGCAGATTGTGTTCCTTGATTTCGTTCCAGACCCGGTTGGCATCTGCTTTGGATGACGGGCCAATGGCCATCTTACCCTGCAATTCAGTATTGTCCTGATTAAAGAGAAGGAGAAAAGCCCTGTTAAATTTCAGTCCCTCTTTAGCAGTGATGCCTATAAGGATCGATTGCAGAACAGTGTCAAGTTCAATACTGTTTAAGTAGGCACTGTTCATTTTCAGATTGAGTTGATGGAGAAATTGGGTACGGAAATTAGTACGTTCAAGTTGTTTTTGATATTTACGATTGTCAATCATCAGCCTTCGTTTTTGCAGGGTTCTGCGAACGGCCAGGCTGAAATCATCCAAAGAGACAGGTTTGGCAAGGTAGTCGTCAGCACCCTGTCGCAGACAGTTTAAGGCAACTGCCAGATTTGTTGTTCCGGTGAGCATGATTATACAGAGATCTGGATAGCGGGGGGCAATATCTTTTAGGAGTTCAGTGCCGTCATGGTCAGGAAGACCTATGTCGAGTAGAATAAGAGCGACTTTTTTTTGCTCTAAAAATTGGTAGAGTTCGGCACCATTTGAGGCGGTATAAACAGTGAACCCGTCTCCCTCAAGAATGCTCTCAAAAATGAGAAGAATTTCTTTTGAATCATCTACAATTACAATGGACTCATCTGAGTCGAGGTAGGTACTCGATTGAACAGGTTCATTGTCATTTGATGTTATCAGTGGATCGACCATAGGGTGCGTATTGGTTAAACTGAGGTATGGAGACATGATGCCCTGCGGGCACATTCAGAAGACAGAAGCCAGAATA
>DQVD01000253.1 GCA_015661935.1 Desulfocapsa sulfexigens
ATTTTCTATTTCATGGAAGTCTACAAAAAAAAATGAGGGAAAAGTGTCTATAACCCTGTTCAGGAAGAAAGGCAATTCACTGGATAAGTGCCTTAGCAGAAAATTTCTTTGAGAAAACAAGAAATTGTTCTGTAAGGCACTAATCAGAAAATGTATGTTAAAAGGCCCTTTGTCTTATGACAAAGGGCCTTTTTTTTGTATTGAAAAGCTTTACTCATCAATCAGGAATAAATAAAAACAAACCTGTCTTCATCAAAAGAAATCCTCAGGCGACCTTCATGGTTACGCCCATACACCTCCCAACCCGGCTCCCCTTTTATCTCACACTTTAAACAGTGAGGCGAATGTACTCCCTTATCACGATCACACCATGAAACAAGCGTTGCATAATCATTCTCTTTTTCGGCAATCACCCGGCACATTTCTCTTGCCTGGTCAAAATCAACCTTGTAGCCTTCTATCGTAAATTCTAATTTTTCCATAACTCTATAATTCCAGGGGATCTATCCCTTCTCAACTTGTTGTTTTAATCGCCAGTTCAGTGCCTGCCGTGTAATACCGAGCATTTGAGCAGCAATCGCCTGATTCCCCTGGGATCTGTGAAGAGCTTCATTTACCAGTAAGCGCCCGGATGCCTTTAAAGTAGGTAAGCTCGGCATTGATCCTCCGTAAAAAGTTTCTTCACACCAAGCCATTGTATCTTTTCTTTTATGATAATTCAGATTATTGTATTTCACAAATTTGATCTGATTATTTAATGTCTCACAAAGACATAATCTACTACTACAGGAATATAACCATGAGTGTTGATGACAAAAAAATCATCTATTCGATGATCAAAGTCAGTAAATCGTATAATGACCAACCCGTCCTGAAAGATATCTCCCTATCCTATTTCTATGGTGCAAAGATTGGAGTACTTGGATTAAACGGCTCTGGAAAAAGTAGTCTTCTCAAGATTCTTGCAGGTATTGATACTGAGTTCGACGGGGAAACAGTCATCTCCCCAGAACTCACTGTGGATTACCTTCCTCAGGAACCTGAACTTGATCCCACAAAAACAGTTAAGGCTATTGTTGAAGAAGGTGTTCAGGACACCGTCGATCTGTTGCAGGAATTTAACGAAATCAATGAAAAATTCGCTGAACCCATGAGCGATGACGAGATGCAGGCTCTTATTGATCGTCAGGGCGAGGTTCAGGAAAAGCTGGACAATCTCGATGCATGGGATCTTGACTCCAAACTTGAAATGGCTCTCGATGCTCTGCGTTGTCCCCCTTCTGACAGCACCTGTGAAAACCTCTCGGGTGGAGAAAAACGTCGTGTTGCTCTCTGTAGAATCCTTCTGAAACAACCAGACATTCTCTTACTCGACGAGCCAACTAACCACCTGGATGCCGAATCTGTCGCCTGGCTGGAGCATCACTTGCAGCAGTACGCCGGAACGGTAATCGCTGTAACTCATGATAGATACTTTCTTGACAATGTCGCTGGTTGGATCCTTGAACTTGACCGGGGACGTGGAATTCCCTGGAAAGGAAACTACTCTTCATGGCTTGAACAAAAAGAAAAACGTCTTTCAAATGAGGAGAAGAAAGAAAGCGACCGACAACGCACTTTAAAAAGAGAACTTGAATGGATCAAAATGTCTCCTAAGGGCAGGCGCAGCAAATCCAAAGCTCGTATTGCTTCCTATGAAAAACTCATGGGACAGGAAACGGAAAAACTGGCAAAAGAATTACAGATTTTCATTCCACCTGGACCTCGTCTTGGAAAAGTTGTTATTGAAGCAGATCACATCAAGAAAGCATTTGGAGATCGTCTGCTTGTAGAGGACATGAATTTTAAACTCCCAGCAGGTGGCATTGTTGGAATCATTGGTCCCAATGGTGCCGGTAAATCCACATTGTTTAAAATGATCATTGGTGAAGAAACTCCGGATGAGGGGAGTATTCGTCTTGGAGACACCGTAAAACTTGGCTACGTTGACCAAAATCGTGATTCACTGGATCCCGAAGCCACTATCTGGGAAGCAATTTCAGAAGGACTGGAAACCGTTACGCTTGGCGATCGTGAAATAAACTCTCGGGCATATGTTGGAAAGTTCAATTTTTCAGGTTCTGATCAGCAGAAAAAGGTTGGACTCCTCTCAGGCGGGCAAAGAAATCGCGTCCACCTGGCCCGTATACTAAAAGAAGGTGGCAATGTCCTCCTTCTCGATGAGCCGACCAATGATCTTGATGTAAACACTTTAAGGGCTCTTGAGGAAGCACTCGATAATTTTGGCGGGTGTGCTGTTATTATCAGCCATGACAGATGGTTTCTTGATAGAATCGCCACTCATATCCTTGCTTTTGAAGGTGATTCCAAAGTGGTCTGGTTCGAAGGAAACTATTCTGACTATGAGAAAGACCGAAAGAAACGTCTTGGACCAAAGGCTGAACAACCTCACCGTATAAAATATCGTCAACTCACCCGTTAATTGTTTGTTGTTTATTGTTTTGTACGATTTTTTTTAATTGACCTCATAACGTGTTTATGATGATTAAAAAAGAAACAATTTTACGCACAACAATTGTCACAAAGAGGTGGTGAACTATTTTGCGAGGATCTTGATAATCGAGTTTGAATTTCCTACTATAAATGTCGGATTCGCTCTCACCTTATTGTTCCTCCTGTTCAGGGGGAAAGGCAGTTCACTAGATAAGTGCCTTATCAGAAAATTTCTTTAAAAAAACAAGAAATTGTTCTGTAAGGCACTAAAACTGTCAGATCAAATATGACTCACTATTATATAAAAACAACCTTGGTTATTCCGAAGACACCATCCCCTGTTTGTCTCCTTTAATATCCTTGGTAAAAAGACTTATTCCACGCTCCATAGCACAAAAATCACCGCACATTGTACAGGTTTTCTGATTTTCAGGAGACCTTGACCGTCGAACTTCTTCTGCTTTTTCAGGAAACATAAGCAGCTTAAAATGTTCATCCCAATTGGTATCACGGCGACTGAGAGCCACCTTTTTTTCAAGCTCACGACGTTCCGGATATTTCGCAATATCACCAATTCTCACAGCTAACCTTGTTGCCCGGATACCTTCTCTAACATCATCTTCATTTGGTAATGCCAAGTGCTCAGCTGGAGTAATGTAACAGATTAGATCTGCACCGTATCTTGCTGCATTCGCGGCCCCTATCGCAGATGTTATGTGGTCATACCCGGCGCCTGAATCTGCGGGCAGTGGCCCAAGAACATAGTAGGG
>DQVD01000051.1 GCA_015661935.1 Desulfocapsa sulfexigens
CAGCAGAAACTAACTAAAAATTCGAAAGAAATTTGTCAATTTTACAGAAAAGATGTTGCTCTATCATAACTTAGCTGAACATTTTAACTTAATCATTAAGAAATTATATCTTTTTTTTGCAGATCACCTGTAACGTAGCTTAAAACATGCCGAAATAAACTAATTCAAATGATTTAGCATCATTTTATGAAATATTTCGTGCATATCAAAAGGATTTTGATTATCCCTATCATTTAATGATGGCCACACTTTTCACACCTAACCAATTATAATGGGGAGACTATCCAATGCAATTTCGTACTCTTTGTATTATTTTCACTGTACTCATCACAGTGGCATTTATGACACCGACCCAGGGAGTTGTCGCAAAAACGGCAACAGACTCCAGCACAAGCGACACTAAAAAGAAAAGTACGAAAAAGAAGGACAGTAAAAAGAAAACGAGTAAGAAAAAGGATTCCAAAAGTTCCAAGAAGAAAGATAGCAAAAAGAAAACACCCAAAAAAAGCAGTAAAAAATCTAAAAAAGCAGCGACCGGTAAAATCAACATTAATACTGCCACTGCAGCAGAGCTGACTCTCATTACCGGTATAGGTCCAGTCACTGCAAAAAACATTATTTCCTACCGCAAAAAGAATGGTAAATTCAAAAGCGCCAAAGACCTCTTAAACGTTAAAGGTATTGGTGAGACAACAATGAAAAAGATGAAATCTCAGCTTAAACTCAAATAACGTAATCAAGCAATGTTTGCTCTCTCTATTGAGAGTGCAAACATTGCTACCTTTCGACAGCATTAACATCCCGCCCCCAGATCGCATACCCTATCGTACCAATCACTCCAAACACAAAAGCAGTCAGAAAATTTACGGTAGGGCTTATAATCCACAGGAAAGCACCGCCAAAAGCTCCAACCGCTACAACCATATCACGCAACATATAATACAGACCAAATACTGCTGCTTTGCGATCTTCAGGTGCCAGATCCATGATTAATGTTTTCCTGGTGGGTTCACCAAATTCTTTCAAGCCCCGTAGAATAAAGGCTGGAACCAATAACGCGAACGATTGGCAAAAGAGAAGTGTCAGAGGAAAAAGGGTGAAAAAGATAAATGTAATTAAAACAACGATCTTTTTGCCGCCCTTGTCGGCCATGTAGGCCACTGGAATATACACAAGCAGGGCAGTAAGCATCTCTATTGAAGTCAAAAAGCCAAACTGAAGGGCAGAAACAGGGTTTTCAATGGTTTTCATACACCAGATAACGACAAAAGCATACGGAATCTGCTCGCAATAACGAATCAAAATATCTGAAATCAGAAGCCGTTTTAAATCTGCCCCCATGTGACGGAGAAGTTTAAATGGGTTTTTTTCGGCAGCAAGACTATCCCTTTTTTTGGATGCATCAGATGGCTTATCTTCGATAAAGCGCTGCTGAATTATGGTCGCAACAATGGCAAGCAATAATGCGACAACAAAAGCCGCCCGAACACCATCTCTTTCTCCCCACAATCCTATACACACACCACCCAAAAGCGGGCCCAATGCCATTGGAATTCGCCGAACAAGAGCCAGCATAGAAACCCCCATGGTACGCTTTTCCATGGGAAGAACTTCTGTGATAAGTTTCATGGTAGCAGGCAGAGAAATTGCACTCCATGAAAGAAAAAAGACTGCGCCAACGATTACAGCCTGCCACGCAGGAATGAAGATAACTATGCAAAACCCAAACATGGCCGCAAAGTTAAAAAACAGGAGTGCCCGTTTGGTGCCAAAACGATCGGAAAGATAGCCGCCCAAGAAGGAGTAGACAGCAGAGAGAAAATTATCAAGACCGTTAAGCAAGCCAATAGTCAAGGCACTCCCGCCAAGTGCCATTAAATAAATCGGAAGGAAACGTTCTGCCATCCGCTCACCAAGCAGGATGAGCGCAACCATTGCAAGAAGACCCAATGTAGAGCGTTTCAAAGCCAGAAAATCTGCAACACTCCGAACACGGCTTTTAGAAAGATCTGTCATAACAAATAATAAATTCTTAAGATAGAGAAATTGATTCTGAGTGCTGCAGGTTCGCCTGCCCCCATCTAAGCGTAATAGTTTTCCCTATACGATTATATGGGGGCAGACGAAGATGCGGTGCTCAGGATCAATTCCCTGCTACTTCCAGGCGGCAGTAGGCGTATAACGCATCATAGACTTCAAACTGATGCTCAAGGTTAGCAAAATCATCAGGAAACCTGAGCCCAAAGCCAACAGCAATGGCCTCAAGCCCTGCAGCCATTGGATCATTCTGCAGATTATCAGTATCCGCTGCATTCACAATTTTTGCCAGTCGTAATAGTCCCTTATCCACCAGCTCATACTCTTTAATAAGCACATCAAAAGTGCAAAGATCTCCACGATGATGAAATTTGGCGCCAGGAGTATCATAAGAAATAGCGCCTACTGTTTCAGCTACTTCCAGAACTTTACTCTTTGGCACAAACAGAAACTCTGCATCCGAATCAATAAAGCGATTGATAAGCCAGGGGCAGGCGACGCGATCCACATGAACATGAGAACGTGTGATCCATTTCATAAGTATTTTCCTATCAATTAGCGGTTATAAGAGCCGAAGTATGTTAAAGCACTTTTCACTGCGGTTTCTGTATCTTCGGTAACATGACCAAACTTGCCCTTAAGATCATCACTCAGATGAAAAACATATTCCTGGGCTGCTTCTTCACTATATTTTTCAGTAAACATTTTAGCAAACTCAAGAACCCGGGTAATATCGTGACGCTCATTTTTTTTCTCAGGATCATCGATCCATTCATGAACTTCCTTGTATTCCTTCCCTGTTCTTTCAAGACTTGCTGCTATATGTTTTTTAATTGGTGGCATTTTGCATTCTACTTTTGTTATTAGTTGTTATTTATTGTGCCTCCAAAAGAGGCGAA
>DQVD01000220.1 GCA_015661935.1 Desulfocapsa sulfexigens
CCCGGCAAAAGTAGAAGCTACATTTTTTGTCTTGGGCTGGATAGCTGAGCGTTACCCTGATCTGGTAAGGGAAATACAAAAACGGGGACATGAAGTTGCATCCCATGGCTTTGATCATCATCTTTGTTATAATCAGTCCCCGGAAGAACTACGACGGGATTTACTTAAAAGCAAAGATCTGCTGGAAGATCTAATTGGAGTAGAGGTTTCAGGCTATCGTGCGCCGAGTTTTTCCATCACTGATGAGGTTGTTAAGATTGTACAGGATGTTGGTTATTTGTATGATTCCAGTTATAATTCATATGGTGGTCATGGTCGTTATGGTACCTTAACATTGCCCAAGGGACAAAAGCTGGATTTACCATTGTATAAATTGTCTTCTACTTTTTATGAGATTCCTGTAAGTAATCTGAGGATTGGTAAAAAAGTTATCCCCTGGGGTGGAGGGGGCTATTTCAGGCTGTTACCATTTTTTTTACACAGAGCAGGAGTAAAACAGATTCTCAAGCAGAAAAATTGCTATACTTTTTATATGCACCCATGGGAAATTGATCCAAATCAGCCAAGAGTTAAAGAGGCGAAATCTTTTTTTCGATTTCGGCATTATGTAAATTTGCGTAGTACAAAAGAGAAACTAAAAAAATTGGTTGTAGATAATGCGGAGCATTCCTTTTTGACTTGTAATGAGTTTATCAATACAATTTTAGTTGGTCATCGCTATGAATGATACTCAAACAGAAGTGATTGCCAATTATTGTAAAAGACATAAAGAGGTTGTTGCTGTGTATCTGTTCGGCTCGCGTGCTGGCAACACACATACAAAACAAAGTGATGTAGATATTGCTGTTTTACTAAAGAATGAAACGGTTCAATTTGATCTCTTAGACTGTATTATATCACTGGAACGAGAGTTTCAACTCCCAGTTGATGCTGTCATTTTAAACAGAGCGGGAGAAATTTTAAAGTATCAAGTGAGGTTGCGTGGAGTTTTACTGTATGAAAGTGATGCATTGTTTAGGAAAGAATTTGAAGTAAGGAGTCGTAAATATTTCGAAGATTTTCAATATATTCACAAGCGCTATACCAGAGATGTGTTGTATGGAGATATAAATGGTAGACCAGATGTTAGTTGAAAGAATAGTAGCTGATATCAAAGGTAACATCAATGAGTTACGTAGTGCTGATGATATTTCCTGGGAAGTTTATAAAACTGATATGCGAAGTCGGCGTTTTGTCGAACGTACACTCCATATTTTAGTAGAAGCTATCATTGACGTTGGGTAGCACATAATCTCTGATGACAAACTACGCGAACCGATCAGTTACAGAGATACCTTTGCTGTTTTGGCTGAAAATAAGATTATCAGAACTGAAAACTTGAAAACTTATGAAAAAATGGCAGCCTTTAGAAATTTAATAGTTCATTATTATGAACGAATTGATGATGAAGTGGTATTTGGAGTATTTCGGTGAAACCTTAACGATTTCGATTTGTTTGCTTCTGAAATACTAGAATATTTATCAAAATAACTACACTCGGGAATGACGAATTATCTGAAGTTTTAGCAAAGATAATACAAATCATGGCGTATGTGAAGATTACGCTGAATAGTTACGAAGTCGTTTTAAAAGCATATCGATTAGCCCGTACGAAGTCAGCAAGTGAAACAGGCCTGGAAGAAGAGAGCTTTCCTGAACAATGCCCATACAAGTTCGCAGATATATTAAATAAAAAAGATTGTTTGAAAGATAGGGCTGATAGTCTTTGGCCGCAAACCTAAAACCACAAACCTAAAACCGGTCTTTTAACATGTATATAACAATGATAGGAACAGGCTATGTAGGCCTGGTAACAGGAGCCTGCCTCGCAGAATTTGGTCATCGCGTCACCTGTATGGATCTGGATACAGCGAAAATTGATCGTCTGTTAAATGGTGAAATTCCGATTTATGAGCCTGGGCTCGACGCACTTGTTGCCAAGAATGTCAAAGATGGACGCCTGCAGTTTTCTTCAGACATGGCAGATTGTGTTCCATCTGCCCAGGCAGTGTTCATAGCTGTTGGTACGCCATCATCACGCCGTGGAGATGGATATGCTGATCTCAGCTATATTTATGCTGCAGCTAAAGATATTGCTGTTCACTTATCTGATTACACGGTTGTTGTCGATAAAAGCACTGTTCCCGTTGGAACAGCCAGGCAGGTTAAACGAATTATAACAGAAGAAAACCCGAATGCAGACTTTGATGTGGCCTCAAACCCTGAGTTTTTACGGGAAGGAGCAGCCATTTCTGATTTTATGCGACCAGATCGTGTGGTGGTTGGTGTTGAATCTAAAAAAGCCCGTGAGGTTATGAAAGAGGTTTATGATCCTCTTTTTCTTATCTCCACGCCTTTTGTTTTCACCGGACTGGAATCAGCCGAGCTTATTAAATATGCGGCAAATGCATTTCTTGCAATGAAAATTTCCTTCATCAATGAAATGGCAACACTCTGTGAAGAAGTAGGTGCCGATGTCGTTGATCTTGCGAAAGGTGTAGGACTTGACGGTAGAATTGGCAGTAAGTTTCTTCATCCCGGCCCCGGATATGGTGGTTCTTGTTTCCCTAAAGATACCCTTGCACTTTTGCGAATCGCCCAGGAGAATGGAGTTAGTGCTAGATCTGTTGAAGCAGCCGTTGAAATTAACTCTGCCCAAAAGGCCAGGATGGTAAAGAAAATACGTGATGCCCTTGGTGGAAATGAAGCAGGAAAAACCATAGCCGCACTTGGTCTTTCGTTTAAGCCGGAGACTGATGACTTGCGTGAGTCTCCACCGTTATCAATTTTGCCGCCTCTTGCTGAAAAAGGAGCAAAAATTCGTGCACACGATCCACAGGGAATGAAGGAAGCAAAAAAAATGTATCCAGATTTTACCTACGTAGAAAATGCTTATGAAGCATGTGAAGGTGCAGATGTAGTTGTCCTTTTCACTGAATGGAATCAATATCGCGCTCTTGATCTTGCTGAGTTGAAGTCAAAAATGAAAGGAGCAATTTTTGTAGATTTACGGAATGTGTATTCACCCAAACAGGTGGTTGATGCAGGATTTGAGTATCATGGACTTGGCCGAAAGTAATGGAATTATTTCCGTTTATAATAAGTTGGAGAATGCAGTATGTTAAGAATAATGGCCATTGCGGGCGCACGGCCGAACTTCATGAAA
>DQVD01000374.1 GCA_015661935.1 Desulfocapsa sulfexigens
GGTACTGTAGGCGTTTTCCAGTGCCTCAGTTTCGTCCGTTTGGGACTGCGTAGCATATGCAGTTATATGTGAGCAGGCGCAAACGGGCGAAAGTGAGGTGCTGGTGAACGCTTACGACGATTCGAACGATTATGGGGTGCTAGCCGAATATATACTAATTAAGGAGTGCAAAATGAGTGATAATACACTTGTGGAAAGTATGGATATTTTGGAGATTTTACGCCTGTTACCGCACAGGTATCCCTTTGTTATGATTGACAGGGTTCTTTCCATAGAGCCGGGTGTTACCATGGATGCTCTTAAAAATGTGACAATCAACGAACCATTTTTCCAGGGACATTTCCCCACAAAACCAGTGATGCCCGGAGTATTAATGCTTGAAGGTATGGCACAGGCTGGCGGACTTCTTGCGTATCATACCGCACCTGACAATGTCGGAAAAAAATTGCTCTATTTCGCAGGAATTGATAAAGCTCGTTTCCGCAAACCTGTGGGCCCCGGAGATCAGTTGGTCTATAGAATAGATCTTCTCAAGCGGAAGCGAAGCATCTGGAAAATGGCAGGTAAAGCTTTTGTTGATGATACACTGGTTGCCGAAGCAGAGCTTCTGGCATCATTTGGATGAGAGAAGAAAAATGAATATTCATCCCACAGCCATAGTGTCAGAAAATGCTGAATTGCATGAAAGTGTGACAGTAGGCGCCTTTAGTGTGATAGAAGATGGTGTGAAAATCGCAAAAGGAACAACTGTTGCCACCCATGTAAGGATTTCCGGGCCCACCATTATTGGAGAGAATAATAGTATTGATTCTTTTGCTGCCCTCGGCGGGGCACCTCAGGACCTTGGTTATAAAGGTGACCCGACCAAACTTATAATTGGTAATGATAATATCATCCGTGAATATGTTTCCATCCATCGAGGAACCATTAAAGGCGGTGAAAAGACAGTAATTGGCAATAATTGTATGATCATGGCGTATGTTCATATCGCACACGATTGTATACTTGGCAATCATGTGATTATTGTTAGTAGCGCTAAATTAAGTGGCCACACAGAAGTTGCAGACAGGGCAACAATTAGTGGACTTACCGCAACCCATCAATTCATTAGAGTTGGCAGGTTTGCCTTTATTGGTGGCCTTTCCGCTGTGAGTAAAGATGTACCGTCATATGCAATGGTATCAGGTGAAAGAGGACAGATGCGTATTTCCGGTTTAAATAAAGTTGGATTGCGTAGAAACGGAATAAGTCGTGAAACGATTGCCAAAATTGAGGCTGCCTATCGTATTCTTTTTCATTCACCCGATCTCCTCCACAATGAAGCACTTGAAAAGGCAGAACAGGAATTGGGCGGATGCAAAGAAGTAGCTGAATTGCTGGACTTTATCCGAAATTCCAAACGTGGTGTGGTGAAGCGCATCAAGAGAAGTAGAACGTATGAATATTGATCCGGAAAAAATAGGAATCATCTCAGGTTCCGGTCAGTTCCCCCTTCTTTTTATCAAGGCAGCACAAGAGGCCGGGCGAAAGACGGTTTTGATTGCTCATCATAATGAAACCTCCGACGAAGCAGCGGCAGCCGCAGATGAGGTTTGCTGGGTAAAACTCGGGCAACTTGGAAAACTGATCAAATTCTTTCATTCTAAGGGAGTGGGAGAGACTGTTTTTGTTGGAGCCATCACCAAAACGCGAATATTTCGTGATATTCTTCCTGATATGAAGGGGATGACTCTCTGGAACAAGATTGATACAAAACAGGATGATGCCATTCTTAGAGCTGTAGCCGGAGTGATTGAGAAAGAAGGGATTCAGGTTTTGGAATCCACCTGTTATCTGCAGCATCTCTTTTTTCCACACGGAATATTAACAAAAAAGAAGCCCAATGAAAATCAGCGTCTTGATATTGCATTTGGCTGGAAAAATGCACGTGCCATTGGTGCCATGGATATCGGGCAATGCGTGGTTGTTCGTAATCGATCAGTGGTGGCTGTTGAGGCCATAGAGGGGACGGATGCAACGATTGCAAGAGGTGGTCTTCTGGCCAAGGAACAGTCAGTGGTGGTGAAAGTTAAAAAACCTGGGCAGGATTTTCGCTTTGACCTTCCCGCAACTGGTGTGAAAACCATTGAGACTCTGGCATCTGTACGGGGGGCAGTACTCGCTGTGGAGGCTGCTCAGGCGTTGCTGTTTGATCCCGAGGCAATGATTCAGGCTGCTGATGCTGCTGGCATTGTTGTGGTGGGCATAAAAGAAAATCCTGATGGCAGTCTTGATTACTGACTTGAATGTGGCAATGAATTAATTCTTTTCTTCCCCTTTTTATGAGCAGTACTGTTTTTTCTGGTTTTACCAGAGAGTTAGCTTGTAATAAAAAGTGAAATTTAGCAAAAGAGTGTCAACTTTACATAGAATGGTTTTCATTCTGACTATATTACTCAAAGAGTAACAGGCGATGTGTCAATATTGTAATGTATGGTCGACTGCCTGGTCGTGCCGTTATCCCTCGAATTAAAGAGAAACCATCAACAAACAATAAGTGCGTATCGCAAAATGTTCGTTAATGCATTGTAATGTTAATGTTTGCTTCGCATGCGCCTTAGTGCCTTACAGAACAAGTTCTTGTTTTTTTCAAAGAAATATTCTGATAAGGCACTTATCCAGTGAACTGCCTTTCTTCCTGAA
>DQVD01000271.1 GCA_015661935.1 Desulfocapsa sulfexigens
CAGAAAAGAACGACTCACAATCAGATGGTATTATGGAAATCCAAAAAGAAGACAGCCCCTGTAAGATTCTGGTGGTTTCAACAGATGAAGAATTTGAAATAGCCAAACAGACTCTGGATTTGATTGGTTGATTCTGTTTTTGGTACTGCTCTCGTATTGAATTTGCTGTATGTAGTTGATATTTTAGTTATTTGTGTTTGATTATCTCATGATACTGACAAAAATTAGACGGAATAGGGAGAAAGGCGATGTTCGTATGGCAGGTGCTAGATGTTCCAATAGTTCCAGCCATTCGTGAAAGCTGTGAATAATTCCGAAAATAGCCAGCAGCCAGATGATTTTTGCAATTCCCAGCTCACTGAAACGAACATCCCTGGAAAGGATTGCGACTCCCAAGGTAAAAAATGCAAGCCCATAAAGCAGGTAACGTATGAAGTCTACAATCATTCAGCCTCCTACTTCTATAAAACAATAGAGAATTTTATCTAAGAAGAGTCCTTTTCCGCTCCTCTGTAAAATCCCACCATGGCAAAGCCTCACCACCTTCCATAAAATGTACAACTGACAGGAAAACATCAATTACACAGGGGTCAGTCTTTGTGCCTGTCAGCCTGCAGAGTTCGTCATGCAATCGATATGCATCTTTTCCAATAAGTTGTTGAGGGGAGTTGATACCAAGCAGGCGGAGATCTCTTGCCATTGCTTTTCCAATATTGGGCAACTGTTCAAGATCCGATACTGTTTTCCTGTTTGGGCTTTTCATTGTTACTAATTGCTATGGGTGTCCTGCAGGCTTACTCAGGTCAGAAAGTTCTACGCTGAGTTCTTTTTCCACTGCCTCGCTTGTGGCATCTTTTCGAAGTACTTTCATTTTAAGTATATCTCCAACCCGCGAGTCCATCATCACAATACCGATGTCTTCCATGTTTTTTACCTTCTGGTCATTAATGGAGATAATGATATCACCTTCCAGTATCCCGGCTTTTTTTGCTTTGCCCGCGTGGCTGAGGCCGGTAATTTTAAGACGTTCTTCTCCGTCCTCATCTTTTTCAGGGCCAAGGATAATGCCAATTTTTCCTTTTGCTTCAAGAAAGAGTGGCTCTGCCAGAAAAAAGTAATCTGCCTGGATGCTTGGATCTGCAGGGGAGTTGGATGCATAAATATTCAGCACAGATGCCTGGCTGACATCCATGCGGCGTAAAAGCCTTGGCGGGATCCCAGAGTCTTTTCTTGTATGCTGGGAACCTGCAATAACCACCATGGTTTTTTTAGGATTATTGTTTAGGATTTCAGCAATATTTGCAGCCATGGATTCATCCCAGATGGCTTGAGATTGGATAAATCCTGCAATTCCTTTTCCTTTGCCATGCGGCGCGTTGGCATGAAATCCATGTACTGTCCGGAGACGTTCAACATAACCTTCAATAGCCAGATCTCTCTCTTTGGCAATTGTTTGCAGCTGTTCATCACTGAGAGTGTCTGTACCTCCGTCGGCAAAAACCGTGCTTACAATCTCTCTTTTTATGTTTATTCCATAGACAGGGATGTTGTACTGTCTGCAAAAGTTGAAAATTGGTCTGAACAGGCGCCAGTCATAGCGCCATACTTCAAACCAGCGGGAGGCACGAAGAAATTCTGCTTCATCCATTTCAGTCTTTTCCAACAGGTATTCATCCAGCGCTTTCTGGCTGCTTGCCGGAAACATCTCCATTCCGATGACAAGATCAACACCCTTTTTTCGGAGTGCTTGAAGGAGTCGAAGTTGCAGGAGGTGGTCGGCAAAAGAGTCATGGGTCTCACCAAGATATATAACCTGTTTTTCTGCAAGTTCTGTGATGGTTTGCTCAAAAGAGCTAATAGCAGAAGTGGAACCTCCCATTGGCAGGGTTTCAAGATTGTACTCCATGCCTCTATCAGTTGCTGTGATATGTTTCTTAAAGGCTCTCCCCTGTTTAAAAGTGAGTGCCGAGTACTTTCCGTAATGTTTCAGCTTATAACTTGCTGCTTTCGTTTCTATACCGTTTTCACTTGTGAGAAGAACACTCACCTCTTTAGTGTTTAGAGGATTATTTTGCACAGTCATGCTAAATCCCTCCTGTGGGAAAACCGATTTTCCAAAGAGAGAACGATAACTGGTACTATCTGATCCAAGAAAGAGGAGAGAGTTTTCTGAAAGCTGTTTATTTGTTACTTCTTCGTCAGTAATTACTTGCCAGCCCTGTTTTTCTGCCCACTGAATAAAAGGAGCAAGAGAATCTGCACTGTTTTTATCTCCAAGGATCAGAAGCTTTTGTTTGGCTCCTAAGAATCTGGACCAGACAGGAGGTAACTCAGAAGGATTCAGCGTTCTGAAGAGATCATAGTCAGGATCAATTGTAAAAGAGAGGGGAGAGCTGGAGACAGGGATACTGATGGTGGTTTCCATGGCTGTAATCTGGTGAATGGATTGCATATCTCCTGTCATCGTTGATACCCGAATCGGGAGATTCAACATATATGGCTGCTCACTGGTCTGTTTTACTGTAAGATGGAGGATAGATTGATCCTGTTTGTCCTCGATCCTGACATTGCTGATTTCTACTGAGGGAACATCTGAACGGGAGAGCTGCTGTGAAAAAAAGTGGCTGAGATCTTTTTCAGACACAGTTTCAAATAGAGTTTGAATATCCTTCCACGAAGCTGATTTCCATTTGAATGAAGTTGCAAGATTACGCAGACCCAGAGAGAAATATTCAGGGCCAAGAATTCCACGAAGTTGATGAAACAGCATGGCAGAGCGATTGTAGCCAACTGCGCGTATTGCCTTTGCCATGGGTTGGTTGTGGCTTGCTGAACGGAAATTCTGGAGTTCGATTGCAGAGTCAGGGTGTACATAGCTCTGGTAATTAATCAGTGCAGCTTTGCGATGTTCCGCACCTTTTCCCTTTTCCTCTGCATAGGCAAAATCTGCAAGATAACTGGTTAGTCCTTCACACCAGTTTCCCGAATTGTCGGCTACTTCCACGGAGTTTCCAAACCAGGAATGGAGGATCTCATGGCCAAGTGAGGTTTCTTTAATAAAGGGCAGTCTGAGTACCATCTGGCCGAGCAGTGTGAAGGTGGGCATGCCAAAACCCGTGGGCAGACGATTGGCAACTATGGCATAATGGCCATAGGGGAAAGGTCCGATTTCTTTTTCGTATCGGAGCAGGTACGCTTTTGCTGCATCCAGATATTCTTTGCTTAATTGCTGGTCTTCTTCAAAAAACCAGGTGGAAAGAGTAAGTCCTTCTCTTACCGTCTCTTCTGTTATCTGATAAGGCCCTGCTACCAGATGAATTGCTTGTAGCGGCTGGGAAAAAGAACTGCTCATTTTGTTTTCCTGCATCTGCTCTGGCAGGTTGTCTGATTCTGTGATGCCTTTAAATCCCGGAGGTAAAGTCGCATTCACGGAAAACAGCCTCTTTTGCCGCATCATTGGATGCCAACCGGAGGTGAGTACAATCCCACGTTCACTGACAAGGTTGTCACTACTATTTGGGGGAACAGTAAGAGAATAGTTGATGGTAAGCTGCTGGTCTTTACTGCTGCCATACATACGGATAGTGTCACCGTGCGGAAGGGGCAGAGAGAATGCCTCTTCGCCTTCTTCTTCAAGGGTGATATCCTGAATAGTAAGACCACCTGTGTAAATCTGCCACTCTTCTCCTTTATGGAAATCGATTGTTGCCTTTCCCTGAAGCGTATGTTTTTCAAGATCAAAGCTGATGTCCAGCTGGTAGTTTGGTGTGTGAGCAAAAGTATTGCTGCTGAATAGACTGATAAAGAAAAAAATCCCGCTATATATAAAAGCTGTCCTCACTTCTTTCTCCTTAAATAATGTGGTATGATTAAAATTTAAAAACAATTGTAGACCTTGTTTCATATACACTCTACCATTTTTTTCTCAGAGTTATCATTCTTTATGCAGATAAAACTTGTTGCCATTAACGGGCGCTATACTCATTCAAGCCTTGCACTATTCCATGTCAGGAATGAACTGGAGACCCGATGTGAGGATGTGTCCATCGAAATCGTTCAATTAACTATTCGTGATCCGGCCTATGAAGTTCTTTTACGGCTGAGTAAGGGCAGTCCTGATGCAATATTTTTTTCTGCTGCAGTATGGAATTCGGATCAGGTGGAAGGGCTGATTATAGATCTTCATTCTCTCCTTCCTTTATGCCTTCTGGTTGTAGGCGGGCCGCAGGCCGAGGTTGTTGGCCGTAATCTGGGAAAAACTGTGTGTACAGTTGTTCGTGGTGCAATAGAGGCTGTTGAGGCACATTTTTATGCTGATCTGCAAAGTGGTAATTTACAGTTTCAATATGGAAGGTCCTTTTTTCATCTAAAAGAAAAACAGGAAAGATTTGTCTCACCTTACCGGGAAGAAGATTTTGATCGCCATCTAAAAAATAGAAATATTTATTATGAAAGTTCCAGGGGCTGTCCATTTTCCTGTTCCTACTGCCTCTCTTCTGTCGAAAATGGAGTGGTACACAAAGATCTTTTGCAGATACGTCACGAACTGGATCAAATAATGGCCCATGACACCAAGGTACTTCGCTTTGTGGATCGAACCTTTAATGATGTTCCGGGCAGAGCTCTTGCCATATGGAAACTTGTGCTTGAATATGATGGAGACACTTTATTTCATTTTGAGATTGCCCCCGATCGTATCAGTGAGGAGATGTTTGATTTTCTTGCCACTGTGCCTCCTGGTCGATTTCAGTTTGAAATTGGTATTCAGTCAACCCATGAAGCAACTCTTGCTGCCATTAATCGCAGGATTGACCCCGCAGTTGCCCATGAGACGGTAGCAAGACTTGCAGCCTTGAATAATATCCATCTGCATGCTGATTTGATTTTGGGACTTCCCTTTGAGACAGAAGAGAGTTACCTGAAATCCTTTGCTGATATATTTGCCATGGGCCCCCATTATATTCAGATGGGTTTATTAAAACTGCTACCCGATACTGCAATCAGTCTTGATGCCGAAAAATTTGATTACAGGTTCTGCAGACGGCCACCATATACCGTATTGGCAAATCAGTGGCTGGATCCAGAGAGTTTGCAGAAACTGTATTGGTTTTCAGAGTGTGTCGAAAAATTTTGCAATAATCGATACTTCCCGTCTTTGTGGAAATATCTGCGACGGGTGGAAGAGGATATTGCTTCTTTTTTTCAGGTTCTTCTGGAAGTGGCTGATAAAAAACGGCTTTTTCAGTTGGCTGCTACTCAGGAGTTTTTGTGTACACTTCTGGTGCAAGTATTGGAGAGTAGGCATGATTGGAAGTTGATCCGTGAATTGCTCATCTATGATTGGTTGTGCTGCGGGAAACGTAATCCTCCTAACTGCCTGTCTGAAGATTCCGGAGACGCGCGTGAGTTGAAAGACAGGCTTTATCAGCAGTTGGCAACAGATATTCCTAATCTTTATTCAAAAAAGGATCGGAATCGATTTTTCAGACAGACTGTGTTTCATCAATTCACTGCAGAGTGCATCACCGAGTTGGGAAGTAAGGCTGTTGAACCCGCATGTTTTGCATTTTTGCAGGAGAGGAAACCAGGCTTTATGCAATTACAAAAGGTTGTTCTGCTTCCTCTCTGAACCCCGCTATATAAAAAGGATTTGTGTTAGAATGAGGAATGCGGTAGAACACATTACTAGTTAATAATCACTATATAATATATTTTGAAGACGCATTA
>DQVD01000194.1 GCA_015661935.1 Desulfocapsa sulfexigens
ATGCCAGGAAAAAGGGCAACTGTTTCGTCAAAACTTCCGAAAGCAGTTACTCCCAATAGCATTTGTCCCTGCCCATAACCTTTCGTTCCACCCCCGATACCCAAAGTGAATCCCATATTTGTTTTGTTTGCACGCCTAACATACTGGAATCATGTCAGTTTTAAGCAAATGTGGTGCCAAAGTATAAATATGGCAGCTCGTAACTACGGGTTATCACATGAAATGACGAGTTGTCTTTTCAAAGTTGGGCTAGGTGAACTGCTGTTTCACCATTTGAAGGAGACGCAGGTGAGCGCCGGACAATGAAGATAATCTAACCACATCAACATCTTCCTGGATGGCAGTGGCTGCAATTTCTGCTGCAGTTCTGCGGATACCCGTATAGATCACTTCAAAGCCTTCGTCGCGGAGTGTGCGGGCCATAAATTTGGCACCGCGATCATGGCCGTCAAGGCCGGGTTTTCCAATAAGTACACGATAAGGTGTTTGTTCTGTTGTCATGATATTTTTAAACCATTTGCAGTTACTTTGTCCGGGACGGCCAGGACTACAGAGCCATCCTCCTGAGAAAACCCAGTGACTAGGCATTCCGACATAAAGGGACCGATTTGTTTGGGGGGAAAATTGATAACAGCAACAATCTGTTTACCGATCAACTCTTCTCTATTGTAGAGATCCGTGATTTGGGCGCTTGATTTTTTAATGCCAATTTCAGCACCAAAGTCGATTACCAGTTTCCAGGCGGGGTGTCTGGCTTCCGGAAACTCCATGACTTCAATAATAGTACCTGTACGCAGTTCGACCTGCTCAAAATCCTGCCAGTTGATCTCTTTCATATTTCTTACGTTATATACGTTCTGTAAAAACTTCTTTGCACAGTTCACCTAAAGAGCCAAGACTCTCACAAACATGAATCCCATTTTCACGCATGGCGGTAAGTTTGGCCTCAGCCGTTCCTTTTCCCCCACTGACAATGGCTCCGGCATGGCCCATACGTCTGCCGGGAGGGGCAGTGAGTCCTGCAATAAAACCAACCACAGGTTTGTTCATATTTGCGGCAATCCAGGCGGCGGCTTCTTCTTCTGCACTTCCGCCAATTTCTCCAACCATGACCACAGCCTTTGTTTCTGGATCTTCCTGGAAGGCGCTAAGGCAATCGATGAAATCAGTGCCGTTTATGGGGTCGCCGCCAATGCCAAGACAGGTTGTTTGGCCAAGTCCCTGCTTTGTTAGCTGATGCACCACTTCATAGGTAAGTGTTCCGGATCGTGAAACCACACCAACCGGGCCGCCGGGCATGTGAATTGGGCCAGGCATGATGCCGATTTTACATTCTCCCGGAGTAATAATGCCGGGACAATTGGGACCGATAAGGCGGGTGTGTCTGCCTTTCATTCCAATTTTAACCCTCAGCATATCCATAACAGGAATTCCCTCTGTAATGCAGACCACAAGATCAAGTTCTGCATCCACTGCTTCAAGAATGGCTTCTGCAGCAAAAGGAGGCGGCACAACGATCATGGAGGCGTTTGCGGAGGTTTTGCGTTTTGCATCGGCTACACTGTTGAATACAGGGATGGTATTTACGTTTTGTCCGGCTTTGCCGGGAGTGACGCCAGCAACAATGTTTGTCCCGTATTCGCTGCATTGGCCGGCATGAAACCGACCTTCTTTTCCGGTAATTCCCTGAACCAGAACTCTGGTATCTTTATTTACAAATATGGCCATTGTGTATTCCTGTAATTAATCTAAGGTCAGAGGGCTGGTGAGTTGTAGTGGGTCTTCCGGAGTGATCTCCATAGATGGAGGAATGACCTGCTCTGTATCAATCAAGACAACAGGTTTTTCCACTCTGTTTTTTAGAAAATCAAGAGCATCTCTACAAAAGTCTGTGATGATCCCGTCAACTCCAACTGTGAAGTAGAAAAATTCAAGCTCTTCATCAAAGCTGTGTACAAAGGGAAGTCTCATTCTCTCATCTTTTTGAACCGGGAATGTGAAAATCATGGTTCCCAATTGTTGTGCATTTTTTACAAAATCGTTGCGCAGCAGTTTTCCTTCTGAATCGACCAGCATATATTTAGGCAGGGCAATGGCAGCCACGGTTCTGCTCAGTGAACGGAGTCCGGATTTGAAAAACATCAAGTCGTAGTTGTAGCTGCGCCACTCTCCCCATTCTTCAACCATGGTTTCCTGCCCTTCATTGGACTCGATGAGCTGAACCAGTTTGATACTCATCCCCATTTCAGGAAGGAGCTGTTTTTTGATGCGTTTTAATTCCTCTTCATCGTAGGACATAAGGAACGTTTTATCGGACTGTCCTGTGTAGCCATATTTTTGCAGGATGGTGAGTACTGGTTTAGTTAAGTCTTTTCCTTCTTTACGATGGAGCCACGCCTGTTTTAGTTCAACAGCAACTCTGCTGTTTTTTTCAAGGCTTTTATCTAGGGCGACTATCAGCGCAAGCGTTTCTTCAAGGGTGGGGATTTTCAGATTAGGCTGCAGCTCTTTCGGAAAGCGACCAGCGGGATCACGCAGGGTCAGCTCGCGGATTTCATCCAGTGTAAAATCAAGCGCATAATATTTGCCGTCGTCTCGTATTCGATCCGGGAAAATTTCTGCAACATTGGTGGCTTTAGCGATGTCAGGTGAGCCAAGGACAATAACTTCATTATCAGCTGTCAGCACCGTATCAATTTTAATTATATCACTGTCCATTGCAACGGCTAGAGCCACGGATGGCAGGCTATGTTCCATGAGGTATCCGGAACTGCCTCCCTGGGCAATCACCAGCTTTGCCACCGCAGGTATTGGGCAGAGGGAAAAACTGAGAAGAACCAGAAGAACACTGTACTGTTTGGTAAAATATAATAAATATCGCATGGCTGTTATATGGCTGCCAGGAGTTCTGCAGCGTGTTTAAGGTCTGTTGCATTGATAAGAGTGAGGCCCGAATCAGCCAGAATTTTCCGGCCTGCCTCCACATTGGTTCCTTCCATACGAACAACAACGGGAAGTGATAATCCTATTTTCCTGGCAGCGGTTACCACACCTTCAGCTAAGATATCACAACGAAGGATACCGCCAAAGATGTTAATAAAGATACCACGCACATTTGGGTCACTTAAAATGATACGAAAGCCGTTTTCCACCATTTCAGCACTTGCTCCACCTCCAACATCAAGGAAGTTTGCCGGCTCAACTCCTGCCTGTTTGATCAGATCCATGGTGGCCATGGCGAGTCCCGCACCATTAACCATACTGCCAATGGTTCCTTTTAAACGGATATAATTGAGACCATGACTGGCGGCCGCTGCTTCGAGTTCATCTTCTTCACTGCTGTCATGCATGGCAAGGATATCGGAATGCCGGAAGAGGCTGTTTGAATCAATATCCATTTTGGCATCAAGTGCGATCACCTCATCTTCATTTGTGATGACAAGAGGGTTGATCTCCACCAGAGAACAATCGGTTTGCATAAAAAGGGAAAAGAGTTTTCTGATAATACCGCCAAATGCTTTGGCAACGTTCGGAGCAATCTCAAGACCGTAGATTAGTTCCCGTACCTGATAGCCCTGCAGACCAAGCAGCGGGTTTACGTGTACCGTAATAATACGATCCGGGGTTTCCGCTGCAACTGTTTCAATATCCATTCCTCCGTCACGGCTTGCAATGATTACAATACCAGCATGGTCCCGATCAACGAGCATGGAGAGATAGAGTTCCTTTGCCACATCCACTCCCTGTTCCAGGAGGATGGTCTTTACTGTAGTGCCCTCGTCACCAGTTTGTTTAGTGACAAGCTGCATACCAAGGATTTTCTCAGCGGCTTTTTGTGCTTCGCCTGTTGTTTTGGCAAGAACCACTCCTCCACCTTTGCCGCGGCCGCCTGCAAGGATCTGTGCTTTAACTGCCACAGGCGTTTGCATTCCTGCGAGCAGTGAGGAGATATCTTTTTCATTTGTACAGGTTTTTCCGGTTGGAACAGGAATCCCTGATTTGCGGAAGAGTTCTTTTGCCTGGTATTCGTGAATTTTCATTTTCGTTTATAATTCAAAATTCGATGTTGAATGTTCAACGTTCTTTACTTTTTAGGGTATCCCATATTTCCTAATGCATCTGTAATCTCATCAAGACTTGTCGGATCATCAATGGTGGAAGGAATATTGTAAACCTTACCATTGGGAATGGAAAGCATGGTGCCGCGAAGGATTTTGCCGGATCGTGTCTTCTTAGGTAATCGATCTACTGGAGATGTCTCACGCAAACAGGCAATGGGCCCGATCTCTTCCCGAACCATCTTCACCAGATCTTTCCTGATGTCTTCCTGATCACGTTCAACTCCAGCTTTTAGTACAAAAAATCCAAGTGGCAGCTGGCCTTTTAACTGGTCGTCTGTTTCAATAAC
>DQVD01000074.1 GCA_015661935.1 Desulfocapsa sulfexigens
AAATGATACGAAAATCGGATCTGAAAAGTAAAAACATTCCCTTTCTTGCTTACACCTCATCCACTGAAGCTATTGCTAAAAAATGTAAAGACACTGGATTTACAGCATTTTTAAACAAACCGGCAAGACGAGAAATCTTACTTCGAACCCTTTCGAGAACCCTTGGTACCAGAGAAGAAGAAACTGATAAAAAATCAGAAAAACAGCTGGTAACCCAATACTCGGTAAGGGAGGAAATTAAACAATCTATCCGTATCCTGCTGGTCGAAGATAATCTGATAAATCAAAAGCTTGCAAACATGATTCTTACAAAGGCCGGATACAAGGTGGAAGTTGCCGGGAATGGAAAGATTGCAGTTGAAATGTTCAGCGCACGACCTGAAGAGTTTGACACCATTCTCATGGATGTGCAAATGCCTGAAATGGACGGATATGAAGCCACCAGACAAATCCGCGAACTTGGTTTCACGGAAATCCCAATCCTTGCCATGACGGCAAATGCCATGAAAGGTGACAGGGAACTCTGTCTTGAAGCTGGGATAAATGACTATATCACCAAACCGATTAAAAGAGATATTGTTTTCAATATGCTGGATAAATGGTTATATCATCGTCATGACACAACAAGAAGCAAGTAAAACACCCTTTTCTGCACGGCTTATCGACTGGGCAAATGCTCCCTGTCAGGATGGTTCGCCCATACTGCAAAAGGCTCATAGTCTCACACGGATTATCCTGATTACCGTTAAAGAATTCGGTAAAAATTCTCTTAATATCAGGGCAAGTGCTCTCACTTACACCATTCTCTTATCACTGGTTCCCATGCTCGCCATGAGTACGGCTGTGATAAAGGGACTTGGCGGCGGAAATGAGTTAAAACAAGTGGTGTACAGCTATCTGGACGCCCTGGAAGCGACCACTCCTCTAACCCATCTCGGATTTCCGGACAGTTTCAAAACCGGGCCGCTGGCATCACCTGACGCAGGCGGCGAGCTTGCTCAAACACAAGCTGCGGTCACTGCAGAATTTCGATTAGCAGCCGATCAAATTTTTAATTATGTTGATAAAACAGACTTCGCAACTCTTGGTACCATTGGTGTTTTGGGGGTACTTTTTAGTGCAATCCTTGTCCTGAGTAACATTGAGATCTCAATGAATGCCATATGGCACGTTCCTGCCGGGAGGTCGATATTACGGAAAGTAACCGATTACCTCACGTTTCTCATTCTCATGCCCCTTTCCATCAACTTTGGTTTTGCTGCAAATGCAGTACTCAAAAATGATAAACTGCTGAACAAAGTAATGGAGCTGCTTCCAGGCCCCTTAGTTCAAACCGGCCTGCTGTTCTTTGTCCCTCTCTTTTTTATCTCTCTAACTCTGTTTTTGATCTACATCTTTTTTCCAAATACCAAGGTTAAGCCGGGCCCCGCACTCATCGGTGCACTTTTTGCTGGAACTCTCTGGTTTATAGCCCAGAATCTTTACATCGGCCTGCAGATCGGGGTCTCAAAGTACAATGCAATTTATGGCTCTTTTGCCACCCTGCCCCTTTTTCTTGTATGGATGTTTCTCGGTTGGGTTTTTATTCTTGGCGGTGCACAACTGGCATTTGCCTGCCAGAAGCAGCGCAGTTATCAGTTAAAGAGAGTACACCATTCACCACTTGAGCAATTGAGTGCTGCCTTTGATATCCTGAATATCACCTACAGCTCATACACTAACAGGATCAAACTCCGAAAAAAAGAACTCTCTGCACACTGCCCTGCCTATTCTGCCACTCTCCTTTTTGACAGTTTACAAAAGCTTATTTCTTCGCAATTAGTTGTCAGCACCCAAAAAGAACGGCTCCTTCCAAATGGGCCGGAGGACAAGCTGCAATACCGGGAAATCCTTGCTTCAATACTCGGAAGTTCATTCCCGGAAACAGAAGGAGGAAAAGCAGCATCTGAGCTTTTTCAGCAGGTAAAACCTGTTTTGAACACCAACTATTCTGAAAAAACCAACTCTTATTAGTCACTTTAAAAAGTATCTTTAAGCAACTTTTTCCTAACGAATCGACTCGCACAAAAAATAAACTATTTACTTGCATTTATTTTTGATAATAATTAACATGTAGGAATCGTTATTTAGACGAAAAATTTCACAAAAAAAATAAATGGAGAATTGTTATGAAAAAGTTTACCTGTTCTGTGTGTGGCTATACCCATGAAGATGACAGTGCGCCTGAGAAATGTCCTCAATGCGGTGCTGCAGCTGATAAATTCAAAGAAGCCGTAGAAGGTGAAATGGCATGGGCTGATGAGCATGTTATCGGTGTTGCTAAAGATGTTGATCCTGCAATTGTTGAGGGACTGCGTGCCAATTTCAACGGTGAATGTACCGAAGTTGGAATGTACCTTGCCATGAGCCGTCAGGCTGACCGTGAAGGATATCCTGAGGTTGCTGAAGCGTACAAACGTATTGCATGGGAAGAGGCTGAGCACGCATCAAGATTTGCAGAGATGCTTGGAGAAGTTGTTGTTGCTGATACCAAAGCTAACCTTGAAGCCCGTGTTGCTGCAGAGCATGGAGCATGTCAGGGTAAAAAGGATCTTGCAGTTGAAGCCAAGAAACAAAATCTTGATGCCATTCATGACACTGTTCATGAGATGTGTAAAGATGAAGCCCGTCACGGTATGGCCTTCAAAGGTCTTCTGGAGCGCTACTTCGGTTAAGATCAGTGTGCCTGGTAGCAATATATTTCAGATAGGTTAGGAACGGGGACGAAATAACTTCCCCGTTCCTAAGACACTAAAGCTCCATATAAAAAGTGCCCTTGCTACCTTTTCTGTAAAAGAAAGAATCCGAAGAAATGGCCTTGAAGGAGAAAGAAATATCGTGAGAAGAAAGAATAGCATTCTAATGTAGTATCCACCAGGAAGGTAGCTTGATGCAATGGTTGCAGCAATAGCCTGTTTCCGGGAAAATAAGAACGTAGAGACTAAACGTGAGCAGTACAAAAGAAAACAGCTACTCGT
>DQVD01000025.1 GCA_015661935.1 Desulfocapsa sulfexigens
CTCAGAGTTCACGGTAATATCCTGTCCTGATAAATAGTTACAAAATCAAATACTTTCTTGAATACATCATCCCCTCTTGTAAAGTCAACTAATTTTCAGTAAATGAGTAGAAGAGAAGTTATGATATACGAGACTTAGCGCCGGTTTTCCGCATTATAAAACACATACTAAAACACATACATCACCAGATGAAACAAAAACTTGAACAAAGAGAAATCCTCCCTTTTGTCAACAAACCAGGACGTTACCTTGGTCATGAATACAACGGTATCGTAAAAGATTGGGATAAGACAGCGCTCCACTGCGCACTTATTTTTCCAGATCTTTATGAAATTGGTATGTCACATCAGGGTTTGCAGATACTTTATCATATAGTAAATGGTCAGGCAAATATGCTTGCCGAGAGATGCTACTGTCCAGCTAAAGATATGGAAGAACTTCTTCGTGAAAATGATCTTCCTCTCTGTTCAGTTGAAAATAGTCGTCCCCTCCTTGATTTTGATTTTATTGGTTTCACTTTGCCCTATGAACTTTGCTATACAAACATTCTTACCATTCTTGATTTGGCAAAAATTCCATTTCGATCGACAGATCGTGATGAAAACATACCTATTATTATTGGGGGTGGCTCATGCAGCCTTAACCCGGAACCTGTTGCCGACTTTTTTGATGCCATCCTGTTAGGCGATGGCGAAGAAGCAGTTCTTGAAATCGCTGCATGCCTGCAACTTGCCAAAGAAGATAAACTTACGCGTTGTGAAACTTTACTGAAACTGGCCGCAGTGCAAGGAGTATACATCCCTTCCTTATTTGAACCCTGCTATAATGAAACGGGAACTCTTACAGAGATTAAAGCTCTAAATCCTGATTTTCCAAACGTTAGCAAACGGGTTCTCAGTGATTTATCAGCACTCGACCATCTCCTCCATCCTCTTGTTCCAAATTCCTCGATTGTCCATGACCGCTTAGGGGTTGAAGTGGCCAGGGGCTGTACCAGAGGATGCAGGTTCTGTCAGGCAGGAATGATTTACCGTCCTGTTCGGGAGCGAAACCCAGAGCAGATTTTTGAGCTTGCAAATACCGGCATTGAAAATTCAGGATTTAATGAACTTGCTCTTCTTTCTCTTTCCACCGGTGATTACTCATGCCTCGGAACTGTACTGCCTCAACTGATGGATCGATTTGCAGATGAGGCCACATCTGTTTCCATGCCCTCCATGCGTGTTGGAACACTTACTCAGGATCTTATGGATCAGATTAAACGGGTTCGGAAAACAGGGTTTACCCTGGCTCCTGAGGCTGGTAGCGAACGTTTACGCAGGGTAATAAATAAAGGGATTACCGAAGAAGATCTGTTGCAAACCAGTAAGGATGCCTTCGGTCTTGGCTGGAAGGTCATGAAACTCTATTTTATGATCGGCCTTCCCGGTGAAACTGACGAAGACATCGAGGCCATTGCAGATCTGGCAAAAAAAACAAAACAGGTTGGAAATGAATCAGGCGGGAGAGGACGTCAGCAAATTAATGTGAGCGTAGGTACCTTTGTTCCCAAACCTCACACCCCTTTTCAATGGAACGAACAAATCCCCATGAGCGATAGCCATGAAAAAATCAGGCAACTCAAAAAGGCACTTCCACGAAAGGGCATTAATCTTAAATGGCATGACCCTGAAATGAGCTTTTTGGAGGGCGTTTTTTCCCGGGGCGACAGACGTCTTTCCGCTCTACTGGAAAGCGTTTGGAAAAAAGGTGCTCGGCTTGATGGCTGGTCGGATTTTTTTAACCTTAGCCGCTGGCAGGAAGCAGCAACAGAGTGCTCTCTGGTTCTTGATGATTTTCTGCGAGAACGTGCTTTAAATGAAACCCTCCCCTGGCAGCACCTAAGCAGCGGGGTCGATGAGTCTTTTCTTAAAGAAGAACTCCAGAAGTCCTACACTGAAACCTATACTCCTGATTGCCGCTACCACGACTGTCAAAAGTGTGGTCTGTGTGATTTCAAAACAATTAAACCTGTTGTAATTGATAGAAAACGTGGTCAGGAGGAAGCAGTAGCAGACCATAAGCGGGAAGAAAGCAGACCGGATAGCCGTACAAGACAAAACAATGAAGATCCGCATTTCTATTATATTGTCAGTTATTCCAGAATGAGAGACATCTGCTATCTCGGGCATCTTGAGATTTTACAAATTGTTTTTCGTATTCTACGACGTGCTAAGATTAAGACTAACTTTTCCCAGGGATTTAACCCTTCACCTAAGGTCTCCTTTAGTCCTGCCATGCCTGTGGGTACCCAAAGTCTGGCTGAATACTTTATCATGGATTTGCCCACTCCTCTTGATAATCTTGAAGATGCAAAAAACAGACTCAACAAACAAATGCCTCCAGGGCTTGAAGTTTTAAATATTGAACTCAGTAATGGTTCTATTCCGCAAAGAATTGTGAGTTCCTATCGTATTATGCTAAAGCATTCCCTCACAAAAGATGAGGACAATCGATTTAAACACTTTTTAGCAAAAGAAGAGTGTTTCGTCTCTCGTATCCGCAAAAGAAAAGTAAAGGAAATCAACATTCGACCCCTGGTGGCCAGTCTTGACATCATTGATAAAAACACATTGGCTCTTGAACTCATTAGTATAGCAAGCACTGCAGGAGTAAAACCCCTTGAAGCTGTGGCTGCAATTCTCGGCAAAAAACCTGAAGATTTCCTGACATCAGTCGTAATAAAGACAGGATGGAAAGAATTGCAGTAAATCCTGTTGATTCCAGTAGTCTGTCTATGGTAAACATGTAAGGTTCACAGAAAATGAGTATCTGTGGACATGATGCCCTGCGGGCACATTCAGAAGGCAGAAACCAGAATAGTAAGCAGCCTGCGGCTGAAATAACTACAGTTGGTTTTCATCTGTCATCCACTTCCGAGAATGATTCACATAGAA
>DQVD01000341.1 GCA_015661935.1 Desulfocapsa sulfexigens
GTTTGAGGTAAAACGTAGGGATCTACTGCAATAGATCGTCCCGCAACAAGAGGTTCACCAAGGCTTCCCATGGGATCACCATCGGGGGCCCAATTAAAGAAGATATATCTGATGTTGTGGTTGAGGATTTCTTTCTGTTCCTCCGGGTGCTCACGCAGGTACTGACGAATAGTTGGAATGGAGACTTCCTCAAGAGTCATTTTTCCTTGATCCACCAACAGTTTACCAATGGAAAAATACTTAAGTCCATTTGAAGCGGCATAGTGGATGGAACGAACAGTACCGTCCTGCAGCTGAATTTTACCTGATCCTTGAACATGAAGGAGAAATGCATCCACGGGGTTGTCAAGGTAGACCAGCTCGCTGCCAGCCGCATAGTTATTCTCTTCGATTTCTGCGCGTGTCCAGTAGGGAACAAGCTGATTATTGCTGTTTCTTCGTTTAAAAAGCAGTACCCCACTTTTGTTGTCCCGCATCTGAACAAGGGACTCAGGGGGGGCGTAGAGTGGATACAAAAATGGGGCTTTCGAAGTAAGGCTGCCTTTCAGCAGGGGCTCATAATATCCTGTAATGAGCATTTCTCCTCTGGGGAAGTCCTTTCTGCCGCCTGCCTGATAAATCGTGAAATTCTCACCTATTATACGAGCTAATTCATCACTGCCAGGATCCTGTTTCAAGATATCAATAAATGAGTTCATGGATTCCCGGAGCCAGGAGACAGGGTAATTGTCAGTCCCTAAGGTGAAGGATGAATCATCCGGGAGTGTGTTTAAGTAGTGGAGGTGGCGTACGGCTCCGGTGAGTAAGCTCTCAAGTTGTAAATCGTCTGTAAATTGAGGCAATGTCTCATATGCTACTTTATCAAGCGTTTTTTTTGCACAGCCATTCAATATCAGGAAAAATCCCAGTAAGAGGATATGGAAGAAGGACACTTTTTTCATGTTGTCTCCTTGTTACTCAAGGGCTTCAGCCAGTTCACTGACAGCCATGGCATAACGATTGGAGTGGTTCCATTCTGTAATAGCCTGAAAATTAGGATAGCCGGCAACATATCGCTTGCCTCCTCCTTTTTTCGGCGCAATTTCAAGGCCTACGATGGTAAGTGGCCGATTCCCGGGAGGAGCGGGAAGTGCAATGGATTGTTCCTTTTCCACTGTCAAGTAATCCACCAGCCCTTTACGGCCTGCACTGTTTGCCTTGATTAGTGCCGGTCCTTTGAGTTTCTTGCCAATGTCAACGTAAAGAGGAGCATTCAGGGTCCAATGGAACCTGTGCAGGTAATTTGCGATGGAGGCTAAAATATCCGGGGTAGATCCGAAAACATCGCGTCGATCATCACCATCAAAACTTACGGCATATTCACGAAAACTTGAGGGAATAAACTGGGTTTGTCCAAAGGCACCTGCATAAGAACCCTTGATGGTAAGTGGATCGTAATTGTTCTCTTTACAAAGTAATAGAAAGGCGATGAGCTGTTTGCGAAAAAAGTCAGATCTGCGCGGATAGGCGTCGAACAAGGTGTTTAACGTCCTGAAGACATTAAATCCACCACTGTGCTTGCCAAAACGGGATTCAATACCCCATATAGCAATAATTACTTCCCGGTTTACGCCAAACTCCTGCTCGATCCGATCAAGTATTGTTTTGTGTTGTTTGAGTTTCTTTTTAGCCTTCCTGATAACTGACCTTGTAATAAAGCGGGGGCGATATTCGTAATAGGGCTTGGCTTCCCACTGGGTATCCATAAGAACAAGCACCTTACGTTTAATCTGTACACCCTTAAACAGCATGTCGAGTTCAGTCTGGGTGAATGTGTCATCCCGTTTAAGATCATGAAAAAGAAGTCTGTATTTTTCCTGGGAGAGATCGATTCCTTGTCCATCTTTTACAAGGTCTGCTGCAGGGATTTTTTTTTCTGCAAGACTGCTATGTGGAAGGACAAGGAGAAAAGAAAGGAGAAAAAGAATTGAGATTGGAAGATTTTTCATTTTCATCAGGAGAGCTCTCATGCTGAAAAGGTTATCTGAAAATGTTCAAGAAAATCATCAAGCAATTCTGCCGGTAGTCGGTTGATCCCTGCGGCCGCTGTCCGTCCACCACCAGTAGGAAACATGCGGCAGAGCGTGTCGGCGTTTTTTCTGTTATTTAGAGGTGCCCTTACACTGATACGCAGTGAACTGTCATCATTCTCCACAATGAGTGCGTGTGCAGCATCCTTTTTCTCGCGAGCCCGCAGGTTGGAGAAAACTCCTGCTACTCTTCTTGCCCATGGAGCATTGGGAAATGTGTAAACTCTATTTTTTTTTCCTGGATCCATCTCCTGCTGTTCCATTGCAAGAATCATATCTTCTTTGAAGCCCTGGCGCAATGTTGCAATGTCCCGGGACTCAGCTAAAAAAGAAAAAGGATCATCATACGGGCGAATGGTTCTGTATAAGACGTCCGGTGCGAAGTGAAGATCGCTAAGTTCTGCACCATATCCGTTGTAGTTTAATAATTCTCCGAGTTCGCGAAGTTGAGAGATTTCTTTAGTATCAAGAGACAGGGCAGTTGCAGCCTTGTTTGCTGAATCATGAAGGTTATCCCCAAAGGCACCCGCCACAGCCCAGCTTCGATATTTTCCATCAAGGATTTTATCCACGATCAGGGATGTACATATGGCGGGACTCGGGTCTATATGTGTTGTAAGAAACGGGCTGTCTGGAATAGTTCCGGCAAAGTGATGATCAATATAGGAAATTGTATTTTGTGCTCCAAGAAGTGTCAGGAGCGCATCACGGTTGGAATCCATCGAGATATCCAGGACGGTGAGACTGCTGTTTCGATGACTCTCAACTTTGCTCAGGAGTTTTATGTCTCGTTTAACTCCTGTAATCAGAGTGGCTGCAGGTTTTGGCTCATGGAGACGGAGCTGATGTAAGGCCAGTATTCCATCTGCGTCACCGTTGAAAATATCAAAGTGCATATGTCTTTTTACAAGTTTAATCCCAGAGAGTTGCCAATGTTTGCAAGGTTAAAGAGTACGCTGATTGTATGGTCACCCGGTGTGTATTGTGACTTGAGTTCAACGGACCAGCAGGCCGGTTGATAGAGCAATGATATGTTCTGTTTGATAACACTGTCTTTGGACAGGGAATGTTCGATAGCATATGCTGCATAAATTGTGTCAAAAAGTTGAGCCCTCGTGCTTAAGTTGATTTGCTCAGTGTTATCTTTGTCATCAAATCTGTAATCAAGATTGAGATAGTCTCCACGGCTGTTTTTGTATACAGCTTCGACGGTGTGGGTGGTGAACCAATCGCCATAAACATCAATGTCTGTTTTA
>DQVD01000196.1 GCA_015661935.1 Desulfocapsa sulfexigens
GAGTGCGGATGATTCAGGAGAGCATGAAATGAATGAAAAAGAACGGATCATGGCACTCGATTCTGTGAATATTGGCCTGGCCGCATTGAAGAAGGCTTATGGATTAACTGATGATCAGTTTGAAGCACTGGCGAGTTTTGCCGGTGCTCATGCGATTTTGAAGAAAGAGCCTGAAGTTGGAACAGCTGCATCTACAACTGCAGCCCCTGTTGCTCCAGCTACTCCTGCCGTACCAGTTGCAGATGATTCTGCTGAAAAGGTGAAGGCAGCAGCAGATGCTAAAGCAAAAGAAGAAGCAGATGCAAAAGCCGCTGCTGATGCAAAGTTAAAAGCCGATACAGACGCAGCAAAGGCAAAAGCAGATGCGGATGCTAAAGCAAAGGCTGACGCTGCTGCGAAAGCTGCCGACGAAGCCAGGGCAAAGGCTGAGGCAGATGCAAAAGCTGCCGAAGAAGCGAAAGTTAAAGCAGAAGCAGAAGCTGCCGCTAAAGCTAAAGAAGAGGCTGCTGCAAAAGAACAAACTGTTGCTGCTCCTGTTGTCGATAGTGGTGTTGCAGAACTTGCCAAAGAAACTGTATCTCTTGCAGATCGATCAACCAAGATAGCTCCAGGCAATTATGAAACTGAATATTCAGGTATCATTAGATCGGTGAAGATGGGCAATGATGGGAATGAGAAGCTTGTTGGAGGCTCTGCATCCATGCCATTCCAGCTTTTTGAAGGTGAGCATCCAAACAAACCTCTTATTGCAATGGAGGTTGCTGATGTTAAACCTGAGGAATGGCCAGAGACACTAAGTCAGCATTTCAGTGATGTATACGATAATCCTGTAGCCTGGGCTGAGAAATGTGTCAAAGTCTATGGAGCGGAGGCAATTGCTATAACTCTTGGTTCTACTGATCCTAACGGAATGAATCGTTCTGCTGCCGATGCTGCAAAAACCGCAGCTGATGTTATTGCAGCAGTTGATGTTCCTGTAATTGTCTGGGGTTGTGGAAACTCTGATAAAGATACAGAAACACTGCGTGATATCACCTCTGCAATAGGGGATAAAAAAGTTTGTCTTTCACCTCTGGAAGAAGCCAACTATAGAACCATTGGTGCAACTGCCATGGCATTTCAGCATCCCGTAGTTGCTGCATCACCCATTGATGTAAACCTTGCAAAACAGTTAAACATTCTTTTGGAAAATCTTGGTGTATCACTTGATACCATTCTCATGGATCCTTCTGTTGGTGCACTCGGGTATGGCATTGAGTACACTTACTCGGTAATGGAGCGAATTCGTATCGCTGCTCTTACCCAGCAGGATGAAAAACTTCAGATCCCCATTATCTGTAATCTTGGTTGTGAAGTCTGGAAAGCTAAAGAGACCAAGCTGCCAAGTGATGATATGATTGGTGACCAGGAGACTCGTGGAATTATGATGGAAGCACTCACTGCAAGCTGTATGCTTATGGCTGGTGGCGAAGTGATGATCATGCGTCATCCTAAGGCTATAGCATTGACTAAAGCAATGATTGCCGGTCTCATGGACTGATTTTTTTCTTACGATTGAATTGAAACGAACTAATCAGGATTAATACCGATATACAGGAGTTTAAGATATGTCCAAAATAATTTGCTCAGCTGCCATTCGCGGTGCACAAAAAATTATAGATATGGCCGAAAACAGCTATGAAGATGCTGTGAAAATGTTTGGAAAAGACAAAGAAGTATCCTTCCCTAATACCGCATATTATCTGCCTATTATTTACAGTATGCTGGGAGCAAAAGTTGAAAAACTTGGTGATATGAAGGATATTTTTAAGGAATGTCGTGGGCTTATGCCTCCTGTTGTTACTGGGGATATCTGGCTTCCTTACCTGGCTCCTGCGCTTGATGCTGGTATGGCCACTTTCTTTGCTGAGGAGATGTATGAATCCATCAGGTACCTGAATGATTCTAGTCTCTACACCGCTACGGAAGATCCCACAGCAGATAACTTCTGGCTAGGAGCTGCTGATGATGTTATTTTCCGTAAACGTGGTGTTGAATTTGTTGATGGTTCTGCTCCAGGTTTTGCAGCGATTTTAGGAACTCCAAAAGATCCTGAAATGGCCGCTAAAATTGCCCTTGAACTTCAGGAGAAGAATCTCTACATCTTCATGCATGATCAGACAGAAGGCATAAGTCTTCCTGATCAGCTTATCAAACAGAAACAACAGGTTGGCTGGGGAACCCGTCTTGTTCCTTTTGGTCGTGAGTATACTACAGCAGTATTTGCCATAGGTTTTGCCTGTCGTGTAGCTCTTGCCTTTGGTGGTGTGAAGCCAGGTGATTTTGCCGGTAACCTGAAATACAATAAAGATCGTACATTTGCATTTGTTATGGCCTTTGGTGAAGTGAGTGACGAGTGGTACGCAAATGCCGCCGGAGCCATAAATTGGGGCTTCCCAACCATCTCCGATTGGGATATTCCTGAGATTCTTCCCACTGGAATCTGTACCTATGAACATGTTGTATCAAATGTACCGCATGATGAGATTGTTCAGAAAGCCATTGAAGTTCGAGGGCTTAAGGTAAATGTTACAAAAATTGATA
>DQVD01000209.1 GCA_015661935.1 Desulfocapsa sulfexigens
CGATAGCGTCCATTCCACTCTGCCCAGCGATAACCGGGAAAACCTCCCACCTGATACAGACCACCTGCATCCCACGCTTCTGCGATGAGCCGGGTATGGCTAAGAACATTGGAGAATTCTATATTCCAGACCACGGGAGCATGATACATGGGGGCACCATCCTCTCCCCGGGCAAGAATTGAGCCGAGATCAAATCTGAAGCCATCCACATGAAACTCTCTGACCCAGTATTCGAGAGCCTGAATAATAAAACGGGCCACTAGCGGGTGGTTGCAGTTCACTGTATTTCCACAGCCACTATAATTTTTATAAAGCCTGGGATCATGATCTTCGAGATGGTAAAAACCGCGGTTCATCAATCCTTTAAAGTTTATAGTTGGGCCATCCACTCCACCTTCTGCTGTATGGTTGAACGCCACATCAAGAATCACACTGATCCCTGCCCGATGTAATGCTTTAACCATGTCACGAAATTCATCCCTGTGGTTTCCGGACAACGGATCAATACAGTACCCGGCATGGGGACTGAAAAAAGAATGGGTCGCATAGCCCCAGTAATTCTTCAAACCAAGATCCCGCGCATTGTCCGGCAGATCCTGCTCATCGAAGGCCATAACAGGCAAAAGCTCCACGGCTGTAATCCCAAGGTCCTGTAAGTATGGAATCTTTTCTATAACTCCGGAAAAGGTTCCAGGGTTAGCAACATCTGCTGTCGGATGACGGGTAAAACCTCCAACATGGAGTTCATAAATGATATCTTTTTCGCAGGGTTGCCGGAGTGGTTTGTCGCCTTCCCAGTCATAGCTGCTTCTTGGTACAACCATTGCCCTCATGGAGTTTGCAGCACTCACATGCTTGGAATCACGGTTAAATTTTCTTTGCCACATGACATCGGTCACAGCTCTTGCCCATGGGTCGAGTAATTCAACCGAAGGGTCAAATCGATGTCCGGAATCACTATTATTCGGGCCATCAACTCTCCAGGTGTATGAAATTTTCTCTTCACCGGTCATTCCTTCCACCAGGACATGCCAGAAGAAGAAATCCCGATTGACCACCGGATCAAGATCAATAGTCTGAAAAGGGTTTCTGGAGTCAGGTTTCTCATAAAGAAGAAGCTGTACTGCAGTTGCATGCCTTGAGAAAATAGAGAAGTTTGTACCCTCGGTAGCCACCGAGGCACCTGCAGGGTAACGATGTCCAACTGAAGTTGAGTACGGTTTCATATGATATAATGCCTGGCTGGTAAAGCAGAAATTTGAGTAAGGAACGGGGTATGAAATAACGTCCCCAATTTAGGCGCTCGGATTTAGGTTATATTGGCTCAATCTGGAAAACTGAACCCTGTTCAGGAAGAAAGGAAGTTCACTGGATAATGGACTTGGGGTGCATAAGTGGGGAAGTTATTTCGTCCCCGTTCCTAAGGATAGCTCAGCCCATTCTATAGCTCTATAATTTCCATCTTATGGTTGATATCCGGATGATCCGGTGAAGGGCCTTCAGCCTTGAGAAGACAACTTCCCTGTAAGTCATACTTTTTGACATAATCTCTGGCAGTGTCAGGCCAATCTTTTGGTCTGCTCTCTTCCATGATGGGATATACACCATAGGAGAACATAAGATCCCGACAAGTCTTAAGTGAAGTGGATATCGCCATAATCCAGACGGGTAAACGAAAGCGAGTCAGGCTCCTGGCTATATGACCACTGTAGGTAGGAGCAAGAACAGCGGCCAGAGAATCGACCTTGGCAAAAATATTTTCGATACTGATTGCTATCAAATCAACAGTGCTGGGCTTATAGCCTGCTCCATGAGGTTTTTGGACGAAATCAAAATGGGGATGCAACCTCCTGTGTGGTTCTATGGCCGCTGCAATTTTTGCGAGCATCTGTACTGATTCTAATGGGTAGTCACCCATGGCCGATTCCTCAGAGAGCATGACACAGTCTGTCCCGTCTAGGATGGCATTGGCAACATCTGTTGATTCTGCACGTGTGGGCCTGCGGTTTCCGGTCATGGATTCAAGCATCTGGGTTGCTGTGATGACGGGTTTTCCATATAAATTGGCTCGGGCTGTGATGGTTTTCTGGGCCACAGCAATTTCCTCGATGGGGATTTCCACACCAAGGTCACCTCTGGCCACCATAACTCCGTCTGTGACTTCAAGGATTGAGTCAATGTTTTTCCAGATGCTTGCCCGTTCAATTTTAGCTATGATAAAGGGATTAAAACCCATTTCCCTGGCGGCAGCACGAACATCCAAAACATCCTGAGCGGTGTTGACAAAGGACTGACCAACTGCATCCACACCGTTTTCAAGGGCAAACTGCATACACTCACGGTCTCGATCGGTAAAGGCACTGGTTCCAAGGTCAATGCCCGGTATGTTTAAACCTTTTCTTGGGTAGAGTTTACCGCCGACAATAACAGTACAATGAATATCTTCGCCCTTAACGTCTGCAACTCGTAGCTCTATAAGGCCATCGTTGAGAAAGAGTGTATCTCCTTTGTTGGCAACATCCGGCAACCCTTTCATGGTCATGGAAACACGTTTTACATCTCCAATGATCTCTTCTGCGGTGAGGATAAAGGGTGCATCCTTCTCAAGGGTGATGAATTCTTCAGCAAGATCACAGATCCGCATTTTGGGGCCAGGCAGATCAGCAAGAATGGCAACGCGTTTACCTGTTTTTTTGGCGGCTGCTCTGATCCTTTGTATAACCTCACCATGACCTGCAAAGTCACCATGGGAAAAATTGAGCCTGGCTATATTCAGTCCAGCTTCAATCATTTTTTCGATCATTTCCGGGGAATCAGAGGCCGGGCCAATGGTGCAAACCAGTTTTGTTTTATTTTTCGGTAATGTATTCATTTGATATAGATTTTGACAGTTTTATTGTAATTATTTACGTTTTACTCTTCCCACTCACGTCCATCACGTGCCAGTAAGGCAACCGAGGCAACCGGCCCCCAGGTTCCTGCAGGATACTGTTTGGGCGGTTCATTGGATTGCTTCCAGGCGTGTTGAATGGTGTCAATCCATTGCCAGGATCGTTCAACTTCATCCCGGCGAATAAAGAGAGACTGATTGCCGATCATAGTTTCAAGAATGAGTCGTTCATAGGCATCGGCTACACGTTCGCCCTCAAAAGCATCTGAAAAACTCAGATCCAGGACAGTTTTTTGCAACTTAATCCCCTTACCGATACCGGGAACTTTATTCATCATTTCAATTTCAACGCCTTCATCGGGTTGTAGACGTATAACGAGTTTATTACGTGGAAGTTTTTTATAACTGTCTTTGAAAATATTGTGGGGAAGCCGTTTAAAATAAATAACCACCTCGGAGCGTTTGGTAGTCATTCGTTTACCGGTTCGCAGATAAAAGGGTACATCGGCCCAACGCCAGTTGTCAATATCAACTCGCAGGGCTACAAAACTCTCAGTTGTGGATTTTGGATTGCCGCCTTCTTCCTCATGGTAACCAGGGACAGCCTGCCCCTTTATATAGCCGGCCGTATACTGTCCGCGGACGGTTTTTTCTTCAACGGTGTCAACGGTTATGGGGCGCAGTGCCTTGAGCACCTTAAGCTTTTCGTTGCGAATGGAATCGCCATCCATATTGACTGGTGGTTCCATGGCAACAAGGGTCAGGATCTGCATCAGATGGTTCTGCACCATATCCCGTGTTTGACCTGATCCATCAAAATATCCCCAGCGACCTTCAATCCCCACCTCCTCGGCCACGGTAATCTGGACATGATCGATGGTGTTATGATCCCAGTTGGTGGTGAAGATTGAGTTGGCAAAGCGCAGAGCCAGCAGATTCATAACCGTTTCTTTACCGAGATAATGGTCTATGCGGTATACCTGTTCCTCGGTAAAGACTTTGGCAACGGTATCGTTTATCTCCTGAGAAGTTTCAAGGTCATGACCAATGGGTTTTTCGAGTACTACCCTGGTCTCCGGAGTGATGATATCGGCGTGTGCAAGTCCTTTGCAGATATCATCAAAGAGGAAAGGAGCCACTGAAAAATAATTCACTAATACCCTTTTCTCCTGGTCAATGACTTCTTTCAGGCGTTTGTATTCATCGGGTACTTCGAGATTGATAAGGACATAATGGAGTCGTGCCAGCAAACGTTCCACCACTTCCTTATCGAGATCGTCCCTGCTAAAAGTTTCCAGACTTTCCCGCATTTTAGCAACAAAATCTTCCTGGCTGAGTTCGTGACGGGCCACTCCGATGATATGGGTATCTTTGTCCAGCAGGCCTGCCTTGTCCAGTTGATACAGGGAAGGGATCAGTTTACGCCTTGAGAGATCACCGAGCACACCGAAAATTGTAAAGTCACATGCTTTATTCTTGCCACTCATGGCTATTTGGCCTCATTTTTAGAGTTTGGTGGAGTAAACAAAACGCCATCTTTGGGAAGTCGTTCCCACTTCAGCTCTACCGGGAATGGCTTTACGTCCCAGATTTTTCTGCTGTAATCCATAATTGATCTGTCCGAAGAGAATTTTCCCATTCTGGCAACATTTAAGATTGCCATTTGAGTCCAACGGCTCTTATCTAGGAAGGTCTCTCCAACTTTGTCCTGGCAGTCTATATAATCCTGATAATCAGCAAAGAGTGTGTACTGGTCATTATAAAGCAATGAATCGACCAATGGGAAGAACAGTTCTCGATCACCTTGAGAAAAGTGACCCGATGCAATGAGATCGATAACCTGTTTTAGTTCATCGTTACTGTTGTAATAGTCTCTGGGATTATACCCGGAGGATTGGAGCTTCATAACTTCGTCTACATTGAGGCCAAAGAGGAAAAAGTTTTCCGCGCCTACTTCTTCACGAATTTCTACATTAGCGCCATCAAGGGTACCAATAGTCAGTGCTCCGTTCATGGAAAACTTCATATTGCCGGTTCCGGATGCTTCCATACCTGCCTGAGAAATTTGTTCTGACAGATCGGTCATGGGGTAGACGATATGGCCAATTTTTACGTTGTAATTAGGAATAAAAAAGATCTTGAGTCGACCATCTACATCAGGGTCATTGTTTACCACCTGGGCCACAGAAGTAATAAGTTTAATCATCCGTTTCGCCATAAAGTAGCCGGGTGCTGCTTTACCACCGAAAACAAAAAGGCGGGAAGGGATGTTGATACCTGGATCAGCCTTTATCCGGTTATACAAGGTGATGATATGGAACACGTTTAAATGCTGGCGCTTATATTCATGGATTCGTTTAACCTGGACATCGAACATGGAACTTGAGTCGATAACCTGGTTTTCTTTATATAATATTGTGTCCGCGACGTCCTGTTTATTATCTTCTTTTACTTTACGCCAGGCATCACAGAAGGCGGCATCATCCGCCAATGTCTCTAATGATTTCAGCTCATCAAGATTGGTAAGCCATTTTTCACCAATGGCTTCAGTAATCAGTTTAGTCATGCGCGGGTTGCTCACTGCAATCCAGCGTCGTGGGGTGACTCCATTGGTGACGTTCCGTATTTTTCCAGGATACATGGTGTTCCAGTCAGAAAGAACATGCTTACGCAACAGATCGGTATGCATGGCCGCTACACCATTAATGGCTTTTGAGCCAATACAGGCAAGATTTGCCATTCGGATATATCTGGGGCCGGATTCGTCAATAATTGACATCCTGCTCAGACGGTCTTCATCACCAGGATATTTGATTCGTACTTCATCAAGAAAACGTCTGTTAATTTCATAAATAATTTCGAGATGGCGAGGCAGCAGGTTCGCAAACAGGTCAACCTGCCATTTTTCCATGGCCTCGGGCAGAAGAGTGTGGTTGGTGTAGCATAGAGTTTTTCGGGTTATCTCCCAGGCCTTGTCCCAGTCGTAGAGATGAATATCCATCAATAAACGCATAAGTTCCGGTACCGCAACGGATGGATGGGTATCGTTCAGCTGAGCTGCAAAATCATCATAGAGAGTATCCAAAGATTCATTCGTGAACAGGTGGGTGCGGATCATATCCTGCAGAGAACAGGACACAAAAAAGAACTGCTGTTCCAGGCGCAGTTGTTTCCCCTGAAACTGCTCATCATTGGGGTAGAGTACTTTGGTGATTGTTTCTGCCTTTATTTTATCTTCCACAGCGCCGTAGTAATCACCGGTGTTAAAGTCTGCAAAATCAAAGGAGATTGGAGCTTCAGCACTCCACAGGCGAAGCAGATTCATATTGTTGACTTTGTAACCAGGGATAGTGGTGTCGTAAGGTATGCCGGTGATAACCCGGGCAGGAATCCAGCGTGTTCTCCGGTAGTTTTGTTCGCAATGATATATTTCAGTATGGCCTCCAAATCCGACGTCACAGGACAGGTCAGCTTTTTTAATTTCCCACGGATTTCCGGGGTGTAGCCAGCGGTCGCTGAGTTCTTTTTGCCAGCCATCAACAATTTCCTGATCAAACATGCCGTACTCGTAGCGGATACCATAGCCGATCGCCGGGATTTGTTTTGAGGAGAGTGAGTCGAGATAGCAGGCAGCAAGCCTTCCTAATCCACCATTACCAAGACCAGGCTCCTCTTCATGATCGATGAGTTCTTTTAAATCCAGTCCGCTTTCTCTGGCAGCCTGTTCAAAATCATCATAAAGGCCAAGATTAACCAAGTTGTTGTGAAGGTGTGGGCCCATGAGAAATTCTGCAGAAAGATAGCAGACAATCTTGGAGTCTTTTTCCAAGAGAGCTTCAACCGAATTAACAAGGAGGTGCTGCATTCGATCTCTGAGAGTATAGGAAACAGCAAGAAAGTAATCATTTAAGGTTGCTGTCCTTGACGTAACCCCCTGTTTGTAAAAAACATTGTAGGCAAAAGCTCTTTTTAGTTTTTCTATACGTTCCTTACGACCATTACTTTTTTGTTGTGAACTCATTATATCTCCATGAGGGTGACTTTTAAAGTATGTTCTTCGCCAGGTATAAGGCGTCGTGCATCTTTAAACGCATTTGCAGTTTCAATGCAGAGCATGGTTTTATAGTCATCGGCTTGCATATCAGCCATTCTTGTTGATTTATCTATCCAGGGATTCCAGACAACTACTGATGAAGAACCTTCTGATATAATCTGTATAACTCTATCACTATCTATAATTTTAAAAGAGCTTTTTGTTTTTTGATAAATTCTGTCAACTTCTTCCTTTATTCGAAAGATACCTCGCTGGATTTTTGTTTCACCTGTTAATGCATCCAGGTATTCTGTTTCGTCCAGCCCCTGAACAGATACAGCGTTGATAGAGGAGACTGCAAAGTAGGTATGAAGGGCTGAACTGATTGTAAACGCTTTTGTGTCACAATTTATGGTTGTGAGTGCAACAGTCAGACTTGGACCAACTGTAATACGTAAAATAAGTTGGAATCCATAGGGCCAGATTGAAAGAGTACTGGCCGAGCTCTCAAATTTAAGTACAAGCTCGGTGGTTTTTTTGTCTGGTTCATTGCTTTCAACAAGCCTAAAGAAAGAAGTCCTGGCAAAACCATGCTGCGGCAAATCAAGGTCTGCAGGGTGTTTTCCAAACCAGGGCCAGCATAGAGGAATACCTCCCCTGATAGCCTTGCCGGTTTGAAAATGGCTTTTTTCGCTAAGCCATAACAAGGGTGTTTTCCCCTGTTGTTGATAATGAAAGAGGTGTCCACCTTGAAGTGCTACTTTAGCTGTAGCACTTTTGTTATGAATTTCTATATACTCAAGCCCTGTTGCAGTCTTTTTGTTTATAATCATACAAGTTCTCTCTTTCTAAGATACCGCCTGATGGGCAAGATCTGTTATTTTCTGCCAGTCACCCTGTTCCATAGCATCCTGAGGGGCGAGCCATGATCCGCCAACACAGGCAACATTTTTCAGACTCAAATATTCTTTATAATTATCCTGTGAGATACCTCCGGTGGGGCAGAAGGTCGCTTGCGGAAAGGGGCCGCCAATGGATCGTATCATTCTGATTCCTCCAGCCGCAGCTGCTGGAAAGAACTTAAATTCCCGCAAACCGTATTCCATGCCAAGCATTAGTTCAGATGCGGTTGAGATGCCGGGAATCAGAGCTATGGGGCCACTAATGGCAGCAGTGAGAAGACTTGGTGTAAGTCCTGGGCTAATGGCAAAAACTCCACCAGCTGCTACAACAGCGTTTAAATCACCTTCGGTGGTCACAGTCCCGGCTCCTACTACGGCGTCGGGTACTTCTTGAGCAATCATTCTGATTGCCTCAATGGCCACAGTGGTACGAAGGGTAACTTCCAGAACTTTGACGCCGCCTGCAACGAGGGCTTTTGCAAGTGGAACAGCATGATCCGGATTATTAATAACAATCACCGGAACAACGGGGCCGATATTCAGGACATCAAGGGCGGAGAGGTTCCAGTTTTTTGTGTTTGCCATGATAATCTCCTGGTTTTGAGTTAGGGAGCCGGAAAGCAATAATTATCCAATCCTGCTTGCCTTTTCGTCCCCGTTCCTTATTGCCACAACGACGAATACAAACGAAAATGAGGCACCGGTAAACGCTTACTGAGGTACTGGGAAACGCCTACCGTACCAGGTTTACTGCAAATTTTGATGTTTGGTGAACGCTTACAATCCGGCGCATTATTTGGATAATTATTTCTTTCCACTTCCCTTAGTTTTCGTCAGTATAGGTAAAAATAGAGCTGGCACCTTCTTCGGCACCGAGCAAGTCTTTTCGTAACGGGGCAAATATTTGTCTGCCGAGTCCGTGACGGGTGGAATCCAGATCGTATTTAAAAGCTTTGCGTTTACCAAGTTCCTGTTCGTCTACTTTCAGCTCTAAAATAGAGTTGTGAGCATCCATAAGGATGATATCTCCATCCTGAACCTTGTTCAGCAGGCCACCTGTTACTGCCTCAGGAGTACAGTGAATAGCAAAAGGAACCTTACCGGATGCGCCAGAAAGACGGCCATCTGTGACGAGGCCGACGGTATGGCCACGATCCATGGTGATGGAAAGGTGGGTGATCAGTTTGTGAAGTTCAGGCATGCCATTGGCTCGAGGCCCCTGGAAGCGGACGACTGCAACCATATCCCTGTTTAATTTATCTGCATTAAATGCGTCTTCAAGCTCCTGTTGAGAGTTGAAGACCATGGCAGGTGCCTCTACGAATGTTTTCTCACCGTCGGCAAGGGCTGAAATCTTCATGATTGCCCGGCCAAGATTACCCGAGAGTACCTTAATGCCACCCAATGTTTCAAAAGGATCGCTTACTGTTGAGATAACAGAGGGATCACTTGCAATGTCTGGGCCTTCATTCCAGACACTCTGGTCATTTTCAAGTACTGGTGCCCGGGTGTATCTTGCAAATCCTTTTCCCGCCACAGTTTGTACATCTTCATGAATGAGTCCACCTTTTAGTAACTCTTTGATGAGAAGTCCCATGCCTCCAGCCTGTTGAAAGGAATTGATATCGCCTGAACCATTGGGGTAAATACGCACAAGAAGGGGCGTGTTATCTGATATCTCCTGAAAATCATTCCAGTCTATCCGGATTCCAGCAGCGCGGGCAATGGCTACCAGATGCATGGTCTCATTGGTTGAACCTCCAGTGGTCATGAGGCCGACAATGGCATTGACTATTGCTTTTTCGCTTATCACATGAGCCAGGGGGGTGTAATTTTTTCCAAGGTGGGTGAGTGTTGTGATCTGTTCTGCTGCAGATTTTGTCAGGGCATCACGTAGTTTTGTTCCGGCGTTTACAAAGGAACTGCCGGGCAAATGCATACCCAGCATTTCAGCCATAAGCTGATTGGAGTTTGCTGTTCCGTAGAAAGTGCAGGTTCCCGGGCTGTGATAGGCTTTAATTTCGGAGGCGAGCAGTTCTTCGTGATCTGCTTCACCTTTTGCAAAGGCCTCCCGAACCTTATTCTTCTCTGCATTGACAATTCCCGATGTCATGGGACCGGCAGGAATAAGAATCATGGGAAGATGTCCAAACTGAAGGCCGCCCATAAGGAGACCGGGCAGGATTTTGTCACACATTCCAAGTAAAATAACACCATCAAAAACATTATGAGACAGACCAATAACCGTGGACATGGCAATCACATCACGACTCATAAGACTCATATCCATTCCGTGCTCACCCTGAGTAACTCCATCACACATGGCCGGGACTCCACCGGCAAACTGGGCATTACCTCCAGCTTTAGCAACGGCAGCCTTTATGATTTCAGGATAATTCCCATAGGGCTGATGTGCCGATACTATATCATTGTAGGCAGAAATTATTGCAATATTAGGGACGGTGTCATCGAGTAGTGAAGTGCGGCAGGTTCCAACGCAGCCTGCAAGATCATGGGCGAGATTGGAGCAGGGGAGTTTGTTACGAAAGACCCCATCACCTTTGGATTCATCAATTCGCTGCAAGTATCTCTGGCGATGTGGTTTGCTTCGTTCGATGATACGTTTTGTGACTTTCTCGATAATGTTATTCATTTTTTATTCCTGTTATTTCGACCAGTAAATACTGAAATTTGTTTTTTGTTTGTGTTTGTGTATCATCTGGTTTCGCAGGATAAAACGAATAGGCATTTCCCCGGTTGGGCCGTCACCAAGTGCCTGTTCGAGGACATCTTTTTTGTTCTGTCCTGTGATGTGGAGAAAGATCTGTTTTGATGCAAGAATAACGGGCAGGGTCAGGGTCATTCGTTCATGGGGGGCCGTAACAGGAGCAATTCCCACACAAATTTTTCCTGAGTTCATGTCCGTTGCCTGGGGAAGTTTGGCGGCTCCTGGAAAAAGAGATGCAGTATGACCATCACTCCCCATGCCAAGAAGTAACACATCAAAGGGACGATGGATTGTCTGTAATTGCTTGCTGCATATGTCTTCTCCCTCACTTGCCGTTTTTGCAGAATTCTTCATGCCGGTAAAGATAGCGGCTGCAGCCTTATTTTGCAGGAGATGTGTTCTTACAAGATTTTCATTGGAGTCTGGATCATCCGGGCTGACCCAGCGCTCATCAACCAGGGTAATATCTACTTTTTGCCAGGGGAGATCGATATTGGAGAGACTCTTAAAAAGCTGAACAGGTGTTGAACCGCCAGACACAGCCAGACTTGCCCGATCATTATCAGTAATCCCTGTACTGAGCAGGTTTGTTATTGCTGTACCCAACTCAGCAACGAGTGTATCTCTGTCTGGAAATGAGTGGATTTTTATATGAGAGTTCATCATCAGATTGTTCCGTATGGCACTGAAAAGTATATATAATTTGGATGCTACTGTCTTTTTAATGTCCCAGGTATTCGCCTGTTTAATTTTCTTGCAAGCTCTCTCATGTCCTGAGTTTTGTCAGATTCATCCATGATTTCACGTCCGACAATCTCTTCAAGAATATCTTCCATTGATATAACTCCCGTAACAGCACCATATTCATCGACCACCACGAAAAGATGCTGGTGGCGATCGAAGAATTCAATAAGGATATGGTTAAGTGGCGATGTCTCAGCAACAAAGTTAACAGGGGATTTGAGATCCTTTAGTTGAGTTTTGTTGTTTTGCTCAGCAGCAGCCAGCAACACATCGCGACGCATGATCAGGCCGGTTACGTTGTCAGCTTCCTCGCTATACACGGGAACCCGGCTATGACTTGACAGGCGTGTGCACTGTTCCATTGCCTCTGCAACTGTTAAATCCTCGTTGAGTGAGAAGGTAACTGTACGAGGAGTCATAACATCACGTACGATTTTGTGGCTAAGCTCCAGAATATTGGAAATAACCCGTTCCTGATCAGCTTCAATTTCACCAGATTGTCTTGAAAGTGCAGCAATGGTCTGCAGTTCTTCAGCTGATATTGAGTCTGTGGTTTCCGATTGGGGAATAAGTCGGGTCATCATCTGACAGAGCCAGACGATGGGTTTTAAAGAAATGATCATCCATTGCAGAGGACGTGCAATATATGGTGCCAGCAATACAGCGTAACTAATTCCAATTGTTTTAGGTAATATTTCTGAAAAAAGCAGGATGATGAGAGTAAATACTGCCGAGAATAAAAAGAGGTTCTGTTCTCCAAAAACAACAGCTGCAGAGGCTCCTGCAACTGCCGCCCCAATGGTATGAGCTATTATGTTCAGGGTGAGGATGGCCGTGATGGATTCTTCTATATCTTCCCGGAGTTCCTGGAGCAGGTTTGCTGAGGAGTGGCCCTGTTTCTTCAGCATCTCAACCTGGGATGAAGAAATCGAATATAACACAGCTTCCAGAATTGAACAGAATGCGGAAACAGCTACAGCAAGAACAACTGCAATAATAAGTGTACTGAACAAGGCCTTCTCCAATGGTATACTGAGTATGATTTTTGCCTATTATACTAAAATTTTAGTTCTTTGCCAAACAGATGCGAACGGCTATACTCGTATCAAAATATAAATTCAACTCAATATGGCTGTAACCCGTTTTGCAGTTCAATTTCCGGAGGAAATAGTATGGTCTCAACACAACTTACTCTTAGCAGAAAGGAACCAGATACTTTTTGTGGTGATTTACTTATTTATTGTTTACAGCAGGATAAAAAAGGCAAAGCAATTGTTCCTCAAACCCTGGTATCAAAAGAGTTGGACAGAGCTGTTGCTCTCGGTGATTTTAAGGCAGATATTAAAGATAGTCTGCTTGTGTATTCTCAAAATACAAAAAAAACAAAAGGGCTGGCTGGAAGAATTTTATTTGTTGGATTAGGCCACACTCAAGAAAAAGATGTCAATCAGTTAAGGGAAATTTGCCGGATAGCAGGGGGAAATATTGCAGCAAAGGTTAAGGCGATAAAAGCTGATTCTCTGTGCCTTAGTTTACCATCCATTAGTAGAATGGAAGGAATGGATATTGCCGAATGTCTTGTGGAAGGAGTACTGCTTGGTGATTATCGTTTCTTAAAATACAAAAAAGAAGATAAGAAAAAACCGCCATTTAAAGGAATCAAAGAAATCACTCTTTATTCTGCTAAAAGTCACAAAGGTTTACTAAAAGGCCTAAAGAAAGCTCATGCTTCAGCAAAAGCTGCATGTACAGCACGGGATATGGCAAATGAACCCGGTAATGGCTGGACACCTGCAAGTTTTGCTTCCTATGCAACTGAACTTGCCGGCAAATATAAAATGACTTGTACCATTCTTGGCAAGAGTCAAATGAAACACCTCAAAATGGGTGGAATTCTTGGAGTGAATCAGGGATCTGCTGAACCTCCCAAAATGGTAATTCTCGAATATCATTCAAGCAATAAAAAAGCTCAAACAATTATGATCGTTGGGAAAGGGCTCACCTTTGATTCCGGTGGTATAAGTATTAAGCCTTCAGCCGGTATGCAGGATATGAAATATGACATGTGCGGAGGTGCTGCCGCACTGTCTGCCATGGCGGTTATTGGTGAAGAAAAGCCGGATGTGAATGTTGTGGCTATTATTCCAACCACCGACAATATGAGCGGAAGCTCTGCATTAAAACCCGGGGATATTATCAGACATTTTGGTGGTATTACCTCTGAAATAGTAAACACCGATGCTGAAGGCAGGCTTATCCTTGCAGATGCACTTGCTTATGGGATTAAAAAATTCACTCCAACCTGTGTTGTTGATCTGGCCACATTAACCGGTGCAGTAATTTTAGGGCTTGGCCATCACCGGGCAGGACTTCTTGGAAATAATCAGAAATTAGTTGATCGTATTCTTGCTGCTGGTGATAAATGCGGAGAACCCCTTTGGCAACTGCCACTGGATAAAGAATACATAAAGCAGATTGATTCTGATGTCGCAGACATCAAGAATACTGGCGGACGTCCTGCGGGAACCATCACAGCTGCAGCTTATCTGCAAAAATTTGTCGGCGAGACGCCTTGGGCACATCTTGATATTGCCGGCACTGC
>DQVD01000420.1 GCA_015661935.1 Desulfocapsa sulfexigens
AGCAAGCTCTAAAACAGCAGCAACAAGTGATATATCTCCCTGGAGTACAGGTTCCAGATCAGCAGCTGATGTTTCTGCATCTGACACCATATCGATAACCTGCATGGCCACGGCAGGTAAAGGTGCAAAATCTTCTACACAACCAAATACTTGTCCCTTAGGAGTACATGGCTTAGGTGCATTTCTTAACAGCATCTTGTTCGCCTTCCCTGCCAGTAATAAAAAACTCTTCTGTATCAATAATTTCCATTAACATATCAACCAGGAAAGGATCGAACTGGACTCCTGAAAATTTTCGTAACTCTTCAGCAACTTCTTCTCTGTTTTTTGCCTGCTTTTCAGTCACTGGAGCCACCATGGCAACAAAGGAATCCACCAGTGTGAAAATCCTGGCAGCCATGGGGATCTCATTGCCCTTTAGACCATCCGGATATCCTGTCCCATCAAAATGCTCATGGTGTGCATAAAGGATCACTCGCTCCGAAGCAAAGAAATCAAACATGGCGATCAGCTCTCGAAGCATAAGTGGCTGATAATGCTGCATCTTCTCCTGCTCATCATTCAACGGCCCATCTGTTCCAAGGGAAGAATCATGAATATAACAGCGAAAAAGATCATGCAGTTTACTGGCCCGACGAAAGGAATGAATAAGCTGATCAGGAAGGTTCAACTGTTTTGCCAGACGATCAAGAACTTTGATGAAAAGGAGATGCCGATCTGCCAGTATATCATATTCCCGGGTCTGCGAATGAACCATGGCTTCGAAAGAAGCAAGGGCCATGGCACGGGATTTATCGATGGTGGCGTTCAGTTGACTTTGCTGAGTGGTTCCTATCATTTCGCTTATATGATTGGCAGCTCCGCTGTGATGGCCGGACGGGGTTTTATAATGACAAACTCTATTTCGCCCTTCAGATTTAGCCTGATACAGAGCATTATCCACATAATCAATAATAACTCCTGTAGATTCAGTTTCTGCACCAAATCCTGAATAGACTCCTATCGACACCGTTACATAACGGTTATATCTGGAATTTGAAAAAACTATGTCTCCAACTTTTTTTCTTATTTTTTCAGCAACTATTTCCGCCTGCTTCTTATCGATACTTGGTAAAATAATCAGAAATTCCTCCCCTCCGTAACGACCAAAGATATCTGAGCTTCTCAAACCATTTTGTACTCTTTCAGCAAATTCCTTAAGGACAAAATCACCAAAAGGATGACCACAGGAGTCGTTTATATCTTTAAAAAAATCAAGATCGAGCATAAAAATGGAAAGAGGCGCACTATAACGCCGGGCAAGGGATGCCTCTCTGGTGAGCTGCTCTTGAAGGTAATTATGGTTGAACAGGCCCGTGAGACTGTCACGGATGGCCCGTTCTTCGAGTTTAAGGTTCTGCTCCTGGATGGTGGCAGTTGCAAAAGCCAGTTGCTGTTGCCTTGCATCAAGCTCAAGAAATACTTTAACCTTTGCCAGCAATGGTGCTGGTCTGACCGGTTTATGCAGAAAATCCACGCCGCCTGCGGCATAGCCCTGTTCAAGCAGACCACGCATATCCTCGGATTCTGCCTGGAATATAATTGGGATATAGCTGGTTCTCTCATCCTTATCGAGAGCTGTGGCTGTTTCAAAAGGGGATAAATTTGAGGGAGTAACACCAAAAAGAATCAAGGCAAAATCGTATTGAAATACCAGATCAGGTACTTCTTCAGTGGACTCGGCAATAATCACATCCAGATCAAGATCTTCTAGAACTGCCTTGATGTTATTCTGATTAGCAGAATCATCATCAACAAGCAGTATGGATTGTTTGTGATAGTTTTCCATGCGCCTTTTTTACATGTTTTCCTTCAGTTAAGGTACGGTGAAACAATTGCACCCCCGAAAATAACACGGTACTTTAGGCACAAAGACAAATCAATAGAAGGCAGTGTACCTAAAGCCATGATTATGAATTATAGAAATAATACTATAGTAAAAAATAAAATTGAAAGGAAAAAGAACAGAGCGTCTTTCAACAGCATCATTTGTTAAAATATGCTGCGAGCAAAGGTTGCAGCTTTTTACGTGATACACCCGAATTTCCCTGATGGTAAAAGCTGATAAAACCCTTGTCCTCCTGCAACTGCCCGGTGAAATCATATGAAACCAGATCAAGAGACAACTTCTGCAAATGCCCACACAGCGCATCATGAACTTCTTTTGTTGTAGAATAAACGATCAGATCTCTGCTAAACTCAGGGTAAGCAAAAGCGTTCATGGAGAGCAGCACATCAAGATTGCGGGTTGCAGCATAGCGTAGAAAACCAGCAAAAAGATCCCTGTCCATCTCTTCCCATTGCTTTATTGACAAACGGGTCGAGCTGATCCCGTATCGAAAAGTCTCCAGTTCAAATTCCTTATAGTCTTTTCGAAGTAAATCAGCGGTAGAAAGGCCTGCCACATTAAATTTTTCTCTTTGAATTATGTCAAAAAAATCATGCCTGGATAAGGGACACAGAAGGGAAAGAAGCTCAGCAATTGTACTATCTATTTCTGTCACCCGACCGGCACTTTGATCAAGGTTTACTGTGTCGAGAAGGATTGTTCCAAAAAGTAGTATAGCTAGCTGTTTAGGTATTTTAATACCCGCCTTTTGAAATTCCACCCCGATAAGAGAAGCGGTTGAACCAACTAATTGAATAATTCTTGGAGCAATATCCCGGTAAAAACCTTCATCGCTATGATGATCTATAACTCCAACCACATTTGACTTGTACCGCTCAAGACTTAGTGCCAGCCGATTATGATCAAGCAAAATCAGCCCTGTACCGGCAACCATCAGTTTATCAAATTCAACATCATCAAAGAAAACAATATCGTCGAGCAGAATGCCAGCCTCCCTGAATACACACACGGCTTCGGTTCGCAATTTAAAATCTGCTCGTGGTATGGGCATGACAGGCAAAACAGTATCACCAACACTCTGCAGATTTAATAAGTATCCGTAGGCAATGGAGGAAGCCATGGAATCCAAATCAGCCGCTTCATTCCCAAGAATCACCAGTGTGGCATTATTTCTATTTTCCTTCACACGAGAAAGATATGCTTGTATGGAAGTCATAGTTACAAATAAATCTCCTGTAAAACAAACTTCAAAAAGTTTCTCTTGAGGCTGTCATAAAA
>DQVD01000013.1 GCA_015661935.1 Desulfocapsa sulfexigens
AGCGACCCGAAGGGCTTGACCTTTAATTCAATTTCATCCATGCGATTTGCCTCGTTTTACCCACAGATTCGTTTAAAGAACCAACAAAAGAAACAGGACACCGGCATCGGCAAACTCTTGAAGGTTAACCCCTCCGTGAAATCCAAAAGCATTTAGCACAAAGCCGGCAGCAAGAAAACCGAGCAGCGGCGGTAATCCTGTTTGTTTGAGCAGGAAGCCAAGGACATGATGCCCTGCGGGCACATTCAGAAGACAGAATCCAGAATAGTTAGCAGCCTGTGGCTGAAATAACTACAGTTGGTTTTCATCTGGCATCCACCTCCGAGAATGATTCACACAGAAACTTTGTTTTTCCGATACATGAACAAAGGCCACCAAAATCATCATGATATCCATTAAACACCTAAGTTCTCAGCAAATTCAGAGAGCTAAAAAAAAAGACAATAAAAAACATAACTCCTTGACTCAGGTCAAAGAGTTTGTGTGATTTTATGATACAATGTTACTGCTATCAAACAAAACAAACATTCAGGCTACCTTGTGAAATTAGACTTTTCATCCACGTTGAACGAAAAGTCTGACCTCTTAAGGTATCCGTTAACCAAACGAGGATACTACTATGAAAATAATGCGAAAAATTATAGAAATTGACGAAGAACTCTGCGACGGTTGCGGCCTCTGTGTTCCAGACTGTGCGGAAGGTTCCCTTGTAATCGTTGATGGCAAGGCAAAAATGATTTCAGACAATCTCTGTGATGGTCTTGGGGCCTGTCTCGGCTCCTGCCCGACAGGAGCCTTAAAAATAATAGAACGTGAGGCTGAAGACTTTGACGAAAAGGCTGTTGAGGAACATCTGTCTGAGCAAAAAGCTGATGACACCAAAGGAGCACCTAAAGCTTCAGGATGCCCTTCTGTACAGCTGCAGACATTTGCCTCTCCAACGCCCTGCCAAACTGCCAACAAACCCATAGCCATGGCTGCTGGCGGCGGTACGTCATCTCTCACTCACTGGCCGGTACAGATTCGCCTTGTTCCGCCAACTGCTCCTTTTCTTCAGGGTGCGGATCTGCTGGTTGCTGCTGATTGCTGTGCTGTTTCTGCTCCAAACTTTCAGCTGGAATACCTTACCGGAAAAGTAGTAATGATGGGTTGTCCCAAGTTTGACGATGCAGAGAGTTATGTTCAGCGTTTTAGTGAAATCATAGCAAATTGTAACCTCAACAGTCTGACCATTCTCATTATGGAAGTCCCCTGTTGTTCATCCATGAACGGAATCATTCAACAGGCCATTGAACGTTCCGGAAAAAGTGTTCCTGTTGAACAGATTACCATTTCTACACAGGGTGCAGTAATAGAACGTAAAAACTGGTAAACACATATTACTTAAAAACAAAGGGCCAGCATAAATATATGCTGGCCCAGTTCTTGTACAAGTGAGGTGCTAGCCTAATATTTACTTTTATTCTGCCTTCATTACTGTAATAACAGTACCTTCCAGACCTGATTCTTTAGATCGAACAACACCTCCATTAATCGTTATCACCCGATCCATCTTCCCTGCCATATCAGCTGAGCAGATAAACTGAAATTCATGCCCTCTTACCATCTTACCTAGACGTGCCCGCACATCTTTAAAGCCTTTTCAGCAATCGCCTCTGTAATCTATTTCATATTTTTTCATTCTTGCTACCCTGCTGTGTTTCTTTGTATTGTAGAAGCAAACGATTTCCGGATTGCATAACTAAGATACCAAATGGCTGAAGCAGTTGAAACAGTGGCCTGCCAAATAAAAACATCTCTTCTTCCAGAATTTGTTTGGATTTCGTAACAACTCTGTCACGGAACTGGAGGTCACGGTTCACAGCGTCTTCGAGGCTTGCAATTATTGGATCCGGATTTTCAAGAAATGCATCAGGAAGACTCGTAAAATCAGGCACTGGGCAGGCACGTTCATATTCTGCAATCAATCCCTTCAATAACTCATTCTGTCCCAGAATTTCAATACGACCAAGGAGATCCGTTTCTACAAGGGAAAGACTTTCTTCAGGATCCCAGCATTTCAAAACTCCGCATGCCATGGGCCGATTATCATAAATAGTACAGCCACGTGACATTGGGTCATAGTAACAGCAAGTCCATTCCCGTCCTGTCCCGCGAAGCTTAACAATCTCAGCTTTAGTTGCCTGCACACGATCAGCCACCGGATTGTAAGCAAACTCCCCTTTACGGATGGTGACAAGATCCTTACGCAGAATATGATCCTTGTTAATCAATGCAATATCAGTGCTATGAAGGGCAGCCCCCCCTTTAGTACAGCATATGCCACACTGTTTGCAGGATGTCTGTTTTGTATCCATTTTTTCTCTATATGTTGACCATGTAGGTACCTTATCCAGATTTTTTATCAGCTGCGGCTGCAATATTCAACGCAGGGGGTATATCCAACCTTGAGACCCTTGTCAAAGGGGCTTATGTTGGTATTATTCTCGGAAAAGGAAAGGATGCGCGAGAATTTCAGGTACACGATACTCGTCCTGTAAATATCACAATGAACACGGGCTTAAACCTTGTTCTTGAAACCGATTGTCCGGGATCACCTGGGTATAATAAATCAGTTTACTATCGCCAGGTAAAAGTTGGTTACACAACAGGATATGAGCTCTTGCCCACCAGACAGAATGTACTGATTTACGTCAATATTTATGCCCCTTTTGTAAATCTCAGCCGGGAAAACACGAAATTCTGGAAGAGTACCGGTTTTAGAATTAAAGGCAGTTTGATGACAGAAATACGAATCAGCACTGAGTCTCTGAGACTGATTTGAAATTTGGCTTCCACATCATCCAGACTAAAATTGGGGTCATTAAATTCTTCCCTGAAAGGGTCAGCATTGTGTTGGCTGCGATTATATGATGCCAACAAAGCATAATTTGGTTTATGAGCCATAAGCATAAATGGCTGCAGGAGATGTTTCTCATCCTGCCGGATACGTTCTTGAACGAGATCCATAGTAGACCCGTCTTTGGCATTTTCTTTATATATTCCGGTAGTAATCTGCTTTTCACACTGCAATCGAAACTCACCAATGGGCATAGCGTCCTTTGCTGTTTCCATTCTTTAACAAAAAAAACAGTCATTATTCTCACCGACATCCTTTAACCCGGTTCATCCGGAAACAGTACAGCTCCCTAAGTGCCTTAACCAAATTCTTTTGATAAAGAAAAAACAAGAAAATAATTTGTAAACCACTAAAACTCAATCCGAAAACTATACACACCTTCTTCAACAGAACTTTGCACTTTATATCCGGAATGATTGAATATTGCTTGCATCCGTTTATTATCACGAAGAACTTCTGCTGAAAAACCTGCTATACCACTGGCCTTGGCAAGAGTTATAAGATGCCTGAACATAAAGGTTCCAAGGCCTTTATTCTGCCATTCGTCACGAATGACAAAGGCAACCTCGGCCCGGTTAGTGCGTTCATCAAGGTAATACCTTCCCACTGCCACAATATCATCTCCATGAGCCTCGGGCAGGGTACCAACAATTGCCACATCTTTACGATGATCAACATAGACAAAATTTTGTATCTCCCGTTGCCCAAAGTGCTGATTATGGCTCATAAATCTGTAATAGAGTGTTTCCTGGGAAAGATCGTACAGGAGATCACGCATTAAGGGCTCATCGGTTGGATGGATAGGCCTGAAATAAAGTTCGGTGCCTGTATCCAGTAAATATGTTGCTTTCATCATATCCTGGGGAGCAACCACAAATTTCCCTTCAACCTCGACAAAATCCTGTCGTATATACTTTGCCTCAATGGCATCTTTCAAGAGTTGTTCCCGGTGATCCGGATGGGCAATGGAGATAAGGGCCAGAGTTCGATCCTGCACAGACTTCCCATGGAGATAGGCAACCCCATATTCAGTCACCACATAATGTACAGTGGCGCGGCTTACAACAACGCCCGCACCACGGCTCAAATGTGCATTGATTCGTGACCGTCCATCTCTTGCAGTTGATGGAATGGTGATAATTGCCCGTCCCCCTTCAGAGCGGGCCGCCCCTCTGTTAAAATCCACCTGACCACCGACGCCTGAATAGAAAAAGCCATCTTCAGAATCTGAACACACCTGCCCGGTGAGATCAATTTCCAGTGCCATATTAATAGAAACCATGCGGCTCTGTTTTCCTATCACGTTGGGATCATTTACATATTCCGTCGGTCGAAAGGAGAATAATGGATTATCATCTATAAAATCATAGAGTTCTTTGGTTCCCATACAAAAACTTGTCACAACCTTGCCGCGGTCAGTGGCTTTTCTATTTCCACTCACTGCGCCGCTTTTAATCAACTCAAGAATATCATCGGTAATAAACTCTGTATGAATACCAAGATCATGTTTTCCCTTCAGCGCCATAATAACAGCCTGAGGAATTCTTCCCACACCGGGAATTCTTCCTAATCCAAATTCTACAGTTGATCCGCTGGGCACAAGGCCTGCCACAAATTCTGCGATCTTAATACTAACCTCTTTAGGAGGTTTTGATTCACGCTCAAGAAGAGGTACGTCGGCAGGAACCAGAATGTCAAGGTCATATACATCTATCAAACTATCTCCTCGTGTCCACGGCATCTGAGGATTTACCTGAGCAATCACAAGGGAAGCATTTTCGGCGGCACTCTTTACAATATCGACGGATACTCCAAGGCTCATTTTGCCACGAGAATCCGGCGGTGTTACCTGGATAAGTGCCACATCGAGTGGAAGCTGCCCGGAACCAAACAATCTTGGGATATCAGACATCAGAACAGGAGTGTAATCCCCACGTCCTTCCTGGATCACTTCACGTACATTATGACCAATAAAAAATGAATTTATTTTAAAACAACTGGCGAACTTTTTTTCGGCATAGGGTGCATTACCCTTGGTAAGGAGCTCTACAATTTCCACATCAGCAAGCTTCCCTGCAATTTTTGTCATCGCCTCGACAAGGACAGTCGGTTCACCGCAGCCAGTACCCAGAAATACACGATACCCTGATTTTAACTGTGACAAAGCCCGTTTCGGGGTCATGATCATATCTTTATACGTTTCTTTCCAGTTAACGTCATATTCCATTTTGCTCTCCTACTTCTTTTCCGGCAATGGCGCCAGTGTCATTCGTGCATCTGCCACCACCGGTTCAGATCCAAAATCACCAACTATAAAGGGATTAATATCAAGCTCCAAAATCTGTGGGAAATCTGTTGTTAACTGGCTGATTCTCTGCAGGCCTGAGGCAATGGCCGCGATATCTACCCCATCCTGCCCTCTACGCCCCTGCAACATGGCATAGGATTTGGTTGATTTAAGCATCTGAATTGCTTCTTGTTCGGTAATTGGGGCAAGGTGAAAGGTCACATCCTTCATCACTTCCACAAAAATACCGCCAAGACCAAACATCAGCATGGGGCCGAACTGTGGATCACGGGTCATACCGATAATAACCTCAAGCCCCTTTCCAGCCATTTCTTCCACATAAACGCCCTGAATTCGTGCCTCTGGTACTTTTTTACTGATTTTCAGGGTCATTAAATCGTAGGCATCCTCTGCCGCCTCAGAGTTGGCAACATTTAAAAAGACCCCACCCAGATCACTTTTATGGATGATATCAGGAGAGACAATTTTCATGGCAACCGGATATCCAATGCGTTCTGCGATTTCCACTGCCTCTTCGGTGTTGGATGCAAGAGCACCTTCAGGAACATGAAAGCCATATGCCCTCAGGACATCCTTGCCCTTTACTTCGCCAAGCTGAAGCATACCCGTTCGTTGTCGACGGTGGAGGATTCGCTCAACCCTTCTACGATTTACT
>DQVD01000399.1 GCA_015661935.1 Desulfocapsa sulfexigens
GGCAAGGTTTGGTGTAATGACTGTGGCCATGGGAAGAAGGTAATCCTTCAAGGCCTGTACTGCATCATCCTGAAGAAGCCTATCGCCATTTCTAGTCACCATAACCGGATCCAGGACAATGCTCTGACACTTATATTGTTGTAAAGATTCTACGACAGTAGTGATAACTTCAGGAGAATGGAGCATTCCTATCTTCACAGCATCTGCGCCGATATCGGTCATAACAGCATCTATCTGCAGAGCAATAAATTCCGGGGGAACTGGCTGAATGCCTGATACAGTGACACTATTCTGGGCAGTCAGGGCCGTTATCACCGACATGCCATAGCAGCCAAGAGCAGAAAAGGTTTTCAGGTCAGCCTGTATCCCTGCCCCTCCGCCACTGTCAGAGCCGGCGATGGTTAATACCTTGTAATAGCTCTTCATAGTTCACCCATCTGTTTATAAATTCTACCAGACATGAATCAAATCCGCTGCCTTAACCGGTTTCTCAATCAAGCCATGCTTAAGCGAGAAATCAGCAAAACTCTGCCAGGCCGCAACATCGGAACCACCGGGAGCGGCATAAAAGGGAAGGGTCAGGTGAAATGCATCTGTCTCGATACGGGGATCTGCTTCGGGTAAAGCTCGAAGATAGGTCTTCAGCGCGTCTTCGGGGTGTTCACGCATATAGGCAGTTGCCGTCTCAACGGCCTGGATAAAAGCTTTGATGCTCTTTTCCTTCTTTGCCAGGGTCTTTCCACCGCAGACAAAGATCAATTCCTCATAGTCAGGAATTCCCCACTTCTCCAACTCAAAATAGTCAGCCTCAAGATTCTGGTGAGCCATGGTCACTGTTTCATAGGTCTTAAAAGGCCCCATCACCGCATCCACATTACCGGTAACCAATGCAGGTACAATGGTAAATCCCACATTAATCGCCTCGTAATTCTGTACCCCGTTGATGGACATGAAGGCCTTGAGCATAACATCCATAAGCCCTGGAACTGTGTAACCTATCTTCTTTCCTTCCAGATCCTTAGGGCTCTTTATTCCTTTACTTTTCAGAAAAAGAAGAGTTGTTAAAGGATGCTCAATCAGACGTCCCACAACTTTGACATCCAGGTCGGCCGAGGCTGCAATAACTGTCTGAGGTTCATAGGAAACGGCCATGTCCACGTTTCCTGAAGCGGCAAGTTTCAACCCGTCTGCTGTTTCAGAAGGAGAAATGATCTCCACCTCCAGTCCTTTTTCCTTGAACAAGCCCCTCTCCTGCGCAACATAGATGGGCAGATGATCTATATTGGGGAACCAGTCCAGCATCAGGGTCAACTTTTGCGCTGATGCAGTACCCGCACAAAGCAGAAATGCGTAGACGACAAGAATTGCAGATAATTGTTTTTTCATAGCTCGATATCCTCCTACTTTAAAATTGATAACTATTCAGGTGGCATCCGACTTAGCCAAACCACCGTACTGTTACTGTGTAGTGCCTTACAGAACAATTTCTTGTTTTTTCAAAAGAAATTTTCTGATAATCCACTTATCCAGTGAACTGGTTTTCTGCCTGAACAGGGTTAGAAGTTTACGCTTACCTTGGTGCTCCTGAACAGTTACAAAATTTGTTGATTTTCTTTCCAATGGATACTCTTTTTTTCCAGCCAGCCCACCCCAAACCAGAGAAGCAATCCCATAAGAGACAGCCACAGGATGGCAGCAAAAACCAGATCCACTTTTAAGCGGGCATTGGCCTGGATCATCAAATACCCCAAGCCCTTTTGTGCTCCAACCCACTCCCCGATCACTGCCCCGATGGTTGCCACCGTCACCCCCACCCGGAGGCCTGCAAAAAAATGAGGCAGAGCCCAGGGCCAGTACAGCAGGCGCATGGTTTGCCAGAATCCTGCTCCCATAAGTCTGAATAGAACCCGAAATTCACGATCACAGCTCTTAAACCCTTCCAGAAGGCTTACGGTGACAGGAAAAAAGATGATGATTGCAGCCATCAAAATCTTTCCTGCCATTCCATATCCCAGCCATACAACCAGCAAAGGTGCCAAGGCAAATACCGGTATGGCCTGAGAAACAACAAGAAATGGGGAAAGTGCCTTCTCCAGCCATGGCCAGGCAAACATTCCCATGGCCAGGGGGATTGCCACGGCAAGAGCCAAGCCGATACCACAAACAATCTCCATCCCGGTGGTGAGTGCATGGGGCAGGATCAACGGGGCCTTCAATACAGCAGTCTGTGCTATGATTAAGGGAGGCGGCAGGATAAAAATCGGAATCGCGAAAATTCGGCAAGTCGCTTCCCACAGACCAAGGACTAAAACCAGTATTCCAAAAGCCAGAAGATTGCTACGAGACATGGTCAATATCTCCTTCCAGTTTTTGCATAATTGTTTTCTTTATGGCCAGCAACTCAGGGTTATCAAAACGCCTGGGCTTATCGTCATAAAGCTCTATTTTCTCCACGACCCTCATGGGTTTAACACTGAGCAAATAGAGATCATCGGCCAACAGCAGGGCCTCGTCCACATCATGGGTGATCATAAGCAGAGTTCTGTTAAACTCGCTCTGCAGTAAAAGCAGAAGAGACTGCAGACTTTTCCTGGTTATCGCATCAAGCGCCGAAAGCGGCTCATCAAGCAAAACCAAGTCCCTGTTGAACATGAGCGTTCGCACCAGAGCACAGCGTTGACGCATCCCTCCGGATACCTGGTGAGGCAGATGCTTTTCATAGCCATCCAGTCCCAACCTTGAAAACAGCTGAATAGCACGTTGCCTGGCCTGTTTTAGATCCTCTCCTCCAGTCCTGGCTGGCAGCAGACTGTTCTCCAAAAGAGAAAACCAGGGTAGAAGGAGATCCTTCTGATGCATATAAGCGGCCAAATCTCCAAGATGATCGACATCGGATCCCTGCCAGCTTATCAGACCCTCATCAGCCGGGGTTACCCCGGTGAGAACATCAAAAAAGGTACTCTTGCCACAGCCGGACGGACCAATGAGCACAGCAAAACGATTCCGGGTTACTGTGAGAGTAAATCCGGAAAAGACAGGCTGCTGGTCAAAAGTCTTTGTTAAACCAGAGACAGAAAGCATCATCCACACTTAAGCAGAGGAGTATAATAAAGGGAAAAGATGTGCCGAAAATAGCACAAGGGGAATGTACTGCGTCCACCATGACTTTCCCTACGACTTGATTACAAGTATCAGGTTCCAGGGGTTTATTCTCAGCTGACAAATCCAGCACCCCCAAGTCTCAGACTTCTGATATATGCTGATCAGGAATCAGCACATATCAGTATTATTTCAATATTCTATAACTTCCTTAACCCGCAAACGGAAGAGATGAATGATGCAAATTAATCTTCAATTTACCATCTGCTGTCTTATTGTACCCAAAGGTATACTCAACTTTTACTTCAGAACCATCTGTCTGAGTGAAAAAGTAGTTGCCCATGGCGACGGCATAATCGCCATGCAGATAGGTTCCCATATTTTCAAAACGAACCTTTGTCCAGGGATGAATGGCAAACCCATGATCTTCTGCAAACTTGTCATTTCCACCTACAAAGTAGGAAAGGGCACTTTCTCTATCTGGTCTGAACTGCGCATCCGCCGCCTTAGTGGGCTTAAACAGAACCTCTCCAGCTTCAAAGTTATACAGAGTATCAAGATGATTTTCAGCAGCAGCAACAAAATCACCCTTATCGGTGAATGCTTTTCCAATTGCAACAATTCCATCACCCCAAACCTGTTGAGCCTGTGCTACTTCTTCTGCAGTGATAATATCCGCCATTTTTTCCTCCTTCAATGGGACATGATGCCCTGCGGGCACATTCAGAAGACAGAAACCAGAATAGTTAGCAGCCTGCGGCTGAAATAACTACAGTTGCTTTTCATCTGGCATCCACTTCCGGGAATGATTCACACAGAGACTGTGTTTTTCCAATACATAAATATAAGATACCCCAATTCCCCATATAGGCCGCCTCTAATACTCAAAACAGGCAGCAGATGTCTCTCCAGAGCCTAGGAGATTGTACAAGAATGGTCTTTCGGGATATCCCAAACTTGAAAACCTACTCTACATGAGGAGGATTTGCAAGAAAAGCAGGATCTTTCAAGGTTACAATCGACAGGAAGTAAGTGCAGATAGTCCGACAAAACTGCCAAAGGAATGGCCGACCATATGAAACTCCTTAAAATACCGCCTACTCCAGCCATGAAGCCATGGCGCAACAAAAGCTGTATGAAACTCTTTCGGTAAATAGACCCTTCTACATGGATCACCAGTGGTTCCACAGGTTTCAGCAAGAACCATCTCTGTCATCTGTGAATGAAGCGAGCGACTTGCCATGCAGTGCAATGAAGTGATTGCTTCTGCACAATAATGCAGAATAGGAATATCTTGTTACGATGAAATATGATAGAGTAACAAGCAGGATACAAATAAAACAGCGCAAAACAGAATGCATCATCAATGAATCCTGATGTCTTACGCAACATCAGCACGGAGTAATCGTAACTATTCGGCTAGCCTCCCATATTCGTCCGAATCGGCCTGCTCACATATGAACAAATATAGTTCACATGGCGATTCGAACAAACTTGGGTAACTATCCAAACATTTACAGGTAAGCATAGACTTCGATTACCGGGTTTTCCACAAACTTAGTGCCTTACAGAGCAATTTCTTGTTTTTTTTCAAAGAAATTTTCTGAAACTCAAATATTTACGAATATAATTACATACGGGAAAACACCAATGCTTCTCAGACTCCTTCTTCTCTCTTTATACCTGTGCCTGCTCCAACCTTCCATTGGCCAGGCAGCAAATAATGCCCAAAATATCATTAAAATGCTCAATCAGGATATCAAGCGAACCAAAACTCCACAGGAAAAGAGCGATCTCTTAATATATCGAGCCAGACAGTACAGCAAAATTAAGGAATGGGAAAAAGCTCTGGAAGATTATAACGATGCTCTTGAACTCAACCATAAAGGATGGATTCATCTAGAACGTAGCCATTTCCTGATGAAAGTCGGGAAGTATGAGCTTGCCTATGAAGATGCCGAAGCAGCCAAAGAAGAAGTCCCCACCCTGACCCTGGAAGCCGATAAGATTATGGATGCTGCAGTTGCAGAGGTCAGAAAAATTTATGAGGCCGAAAACCCCACCACAATAGTTATGGATACCAGAACTGATCCATACAGAAAGACCCGGTTTGATCTTATGAGAGAACAGGGCGTATTTTTGGCCAAGGCAAGGAATAGTAGAACATCTGCTCACAAAACAGCCCAACAAAAACAAACGAAAACAGCATACAGGCCTACTGCAAAGCGGGGCTGACGTATTCGTCGCTAATCCATAGGTTCTATGGATATATCACGGGTAATAACATCTTCAGCCAAGCTCTCGATCTCAAGGGCCTCAAATTGTTCACCAATCTTTTTTGCTGTTATAGGCTTTTCGATAAAACCATCCATACCTGCCACCAGGCAAAGCTCTTTAGTATCCTTCACATCCAACCCTGTGGCAGCAATAATTAATGAACGGGTTCCATGTTCCGCCTCCTTTGTCCGAATAATCCTGACTAGCTCCAGACCATCAAATTCCGGCATCTCAATATCCATCAGGATAAAATCAAAGCGGGATTTATCACACTCATAGAGGGCCTGTTTCCCATTTTCAGCAAGTGTGACCTGCCATCCCAGATCTATAAAGATTCTACTTGTAATTATTCTGCTGACAGGATCAGCATCGACAATAAGCACAGTGTCCAGTAACTGTTGCTCAATGGCTGTGAAGATATCCTCGGCATGAAGAGGTTTTGTAATATAACCATCCATACCAGCCGCAATACATTTTTCACGATCCCCCTGCATGGCATTGGCTGTCATGGCAATAATCGGAATATGCCCGCCATGTTGTTTTTCATGTCTGCGTATGGCTGCGGTACTCTGATAACCGTCCAGCTCCAGCATCTGGATATCCATTAAAATACAATCAAAATCTTTAGATAAATACAGATCAACGGCTTCACGTCCATTATTTGCAACTGTAACAGTCATACCTTCCCGCTCCAGAAGGGCAGTCGCAAGGAACATATTAATAGCCTCATCTTCGACGAGGAGAATATTGCGATTTGCCAAAATTTCCTTACGAGCTAGATCACTGTTCACCACAGTTCCCTGGTCGGATAATCGTTCCTCTTCCCTGTTCTTTTGTACTCTAAATCGGGCAGTAAACCAGAATGTTGAGCCCTCTTCGACCTCGCTTTCCAGCCAAATCTTCCCTCCAAGCAAATGCACCAGCTGCGAAGAAATGGTTAACCCCAGACCGGTTCCACCGTACTTTCGGGTAGTAGAGCTGTCTGCCTGGGAAAAAGAGTCAAATACCACCGCTTGTTTTTCTTTAGGAATCCCTATGCCTGTGTCCTGAACACCAAATTGCAGGACAATAGTGCCCGGTTCGGATTCATTGCATTGTACCAGGATCTTTACAGAACCATCTTCTGTGAATTTCAGGGCATTATTGACCAGATTGATAAATACCTGCATCAACCTATCCGGATCACCTATAAGAATATCCGGTATGGAGTCCCTAAGTTGTACAGAGAGTTTTACCTTCCTTGCTTCAGCCTTTAATGCCATCAGCGTGCATACTTCTTCGAGCTTGTCATCCAGCACAAAGGGCACCTCTTCAAGCTCCATTTTGCCGGCTTCAATCTTTGAGAAATCAAGGATATCATTAATAAGAGCAAGTAAGCGCTGGGCAGAGGAATCGATCATCTCAAGCTGTGTTCGCTGTTCTCCTGTTAACTCACTGTTCAGCAGCATGCTGGTCATCCCCATGATGCCATTCATCGGAGTGCGAATTTCATGGCTCATATTGGCAAGAAAATCACTTTTGGCTATATTTGCCGCCTCGGCCGCCTCCTTGGCAATCAGCAACTGTTTCTGAATAGATTTTCGTGCCAGGATTTCTTCTTCCATCTCCTTTTTCAGCAATCTTTCATTTTCATTTGCTTTTATTTTACTGATAAAGAGATAGGTGAGCAAAAGCCCCGGCAAGAGAATTAACAGGATTACAGGATATTTTTCTTGCTGTTTTTCAAGGCTAACAAGCTGCCAACCATCAAGTGCCACTGACGTTTTATGAATATTATAGGAAATACCATCTAAGCTGGTGGTTTTTGCAGAAAAGGAAACCGGAAGATCTGTCAGGGGATTTTTTGCAAACTGTCGGCTTTTTAGTAATGCATCTTTTTGTGTTGGTGAAAGTGGCATTCCTGCATGATAAAGCCACTCCTTGTCACTTTCTGAAACCACAAAAACAATACCGGTGTCGGACAGAAGCGCAATATGCTGAAAAGGAGACTCGTTCAATTCAACCTGAATACGTTGAATACCTGCTTTTATGACCACTACTCCCAGTGGCTGTCCCTTACCAGTGCTATCAAAGATTGGAGCACTGAAGTAAAGCCCTCTCTGATTAGTGGTAACACCAAGGGCGGCATAACGGGATTCTTTTCCCTTAAAGGCATTTGCAAAATAGGGCCTGAATTTATAATTCTTCCCGGTAAGCCGATTTCCGGAAGAGGTTGTAGAGGAGGCGGTCACCGTACCTTCATTATCCATAACATAGACAATGGATGCAGAAAGAATGGTTTTGGTTATTTTAAGAAGCTCAGAAATCTGCTGGTTATCCGGTTGGCTTATATGAGTCGCATTCTCAATAATACCTGGCTGAATACTCAGTTGACGACAGGGCTCAGTGTAGTGCTTGCTGAGCATTCGATCTATCGCACTGGCTAGCTGCTCCGTCTGCTGCCTCTGAATACTTTTCAAGTAAAGGCTCTGCCATTTGAGAGTGAGGGTCGTA
>DQVD01000165.1 GCA_015661935.1 Desulfocapsa sulfexigens
TGAGAACTGCCACCGGGGAATCGTTGATTCCCTATTTGGCAGAAGAAGAATTGGAACCTGCTTCACAGTAATTTCTTTTTTAAAAATATGCATAGAAAATATTTGCTGTAGGTGACAGCCACTCCAGGCGTTGTTATGCTGTTTTGGGGATGTGGATATGCGTCTCCATATCAAATATAAGCATCAGCAGTTGGTACTCCCGTTGAGCAGCTTATAGAAAAAACCGCAGGGCGGTATATTTCCTATGTACATGAATTGCGAGGAGCAGGGCATCATGTCCTAGAGATTGGTGGAATAGGTACCTATGTTTGATAAGAGTGAAAAAGCATTTCCGGCAAAGAAGAATGGCCTGTTTCTTTCCCATTGTGCCATTTCTCCCATGCAGCGTCATGCAAAAGAGGCAGCACAGGAGTTTTTAGACGCCATGGCGGAAGGGGGCATTAGTCGATTGCCGGCTTTTTATAAGCTGCTGCCAAAGTTTCATCAGCAATGTGGCAGGTTGTTTAAGACTGATGCAACAAATATTTCCAGTGTTCATAACACGGCAGAAGCAATGTGCCTTATTGCCAACGGCTATCCTTTTCAGCCGGGCGATGAAATAATCAGTTATATTCATGAGTTTCCGAGTAATCATTATCCATGGCGTCTCCAGGAAAAAAGAGGTGTTAAGCTTGTTTTGCTGAGTGATAGTGATCTTATTGGCTCTTTTACTGATAGTCGGTCGCCCCGCGGCTGGTCAATGGAGGAGCTTGAGCAAAAGGTGACGGCCAGGACACGGATCATAGCTGTGAGTCACGTTCAGTTTACCAATGGCTACGCAGCAGACCTGAAGCAGCTTGGCGCATTTTGCAAAGAACGGAATATTGATCTTGTCATTGATGGTGCCCAAAGTGTTGGCTGTCTACCTCTCTACCCCAAAGAGTACAATGTGTCGGCTGTGGCTGTGTCCTGCTGGAAATGGCTTATGGGGCCTTTTGGTACAGGGCTTTTGTATACGAGTCCCCGGTTCAGAGAAAAAATTGAGATTACCATGGCAGGATCTTCCTCTATGCAGCAGGGGCTGGAGTACCTTGATCACACCTGGAACCCCCATGTGGATGGTCGTAAATTTGAATATTCCACCTTGTCCTGGGAACATCTTGCAGCATTGAATGGATTGCTGAAAAATGTATTTCTTCGTTATTCCATGGATGATATTCGCGCAGAAGTTTTAAGGCTTCAGGATATTTTTCTGGAACATCTTGATCCTGATCTATTTAACCCGTTGCTTTTTCCGGATGCCAACAGATCCGGTATCCTTGCTTTACTTCCTAAAAAAAATGCAGGAGAACTGGTGGAAAGGCTTACAAAACACAGGATTGTTGTTACACTTCGATCAGAGTATATCCGAATCGCTCCCCATTTTTATCTCGGTGATGATGATATGAAAAGGGCGGCGGAATGTTTTAATATGGAGGCGGTTTAGTGTCTTACAGAATAATTTTTTGTTTTTTCAAAGAAATTTTTTGATAAGGCACTTATCCAATGAACTGCCTCTCTTCCTGAACAGGGTTAGAGATGACAAAAACAGCATTTATCACAGGAGCTACATCAGGTTTTGGCAAAGCATGTGCCGAGATGTTTGCAGTAAAAGGTTGGAACCTCGTTCTTTCCGGAAGACGAGCAGATCGATTACAAAAATTGCAGGAAGCATCCACACAGGTTGCTGTTCATACTGTCCAGTGTGATGTGCGTGAAAGAGCTCAGGTTGAGGCAATGGTGAAGAACCTGCCTGACTCCCATAAAGATATTGATTTGCTGGTTAACAATGCAGGTCTGGCACTCGGCATAAAACCGGCACAGGATGCAAATCTTGATGATTGGGACACCATGGTGGATACCAATATTAAAGGATTGATGTATGTAACCCATGCTTTGCTGCCGCACATGGTGAATCGCCGTAAAGGGCATATTATAAATATGGGATCCATTGCCGGCTCCTGGCCCTATCCGGGAGGCAATGCCTACGGGGCAACGAAAGCATTTGTTGAGCAGTTTTCCAACAATCTGCGTGCCGATCTTCATGGCACCGGAATACGAGTATCCAACATTGAACCGGGTCTTGCTGAATCGGAGTTTTCCGTAGTGCGCTTTCATGGAGACCAGCAAAAGGCGGATGCGGTATATGAGGGAACCGAACCTCTCACACCAAAGGATATTGCCGAGATGGTCTATTGGCTGGCGGATCGTCCGGCCCATGTAAATATTAATCGTCTTGAGGTGATGCCGGTTTGTCAGAGTTGGGGGCCGTTTGCCATTGATCGAAATTAAGGATTCGGAAAAGTACACGTTATTTCTTTTCGAACCCTGGGCAGCAGGAAAAGATTAAACAATTACTACTGGCTTGCTAAACTTACGAGCTATGAAATAAGAACGTCTCTATCATTATATGCAAAGAGGAAGGAAGATGAATAAGAGCAGGAAGATATTGTTTGTGGTTATGGCGTTGCTGATGTTGCCTTTGAGCGCTTCTGCAGGGGGAAAAAGTCCATGGGAGGTCAAGCTGCCATTTAAGAGTGCCACCATCCAGTACACCATCAGTGGTATGGAAAATGGAAGTGAGGTTGTTTATATTCGTGATTATGGTCGGGAAGTAGCAACCTATCGTACAACCAAAATGGATATGATGGGTATGACCATGGTGAATGAAACTGTGGAGATTGAAAACCCGGATTGGGTTTACAGTTTTGATTTGACCGACAGAACGGGTACTAAACGTGCTAACCAAACGAAATATATGATTGAAGAGTATAATAAGCTTTCCAGAGCTGATAAAAAACTGATTGATAAAAATGGAGAAGAAATGGGTGTCTCCATGGCCGAAGGGCTTGGAGGAAGTGTCCAACAGAATGCAAAAAAGATTCTTGGGTATAGTTGTGACCGGTCAGGGATGATGGGAACTGTAGTCTATACTCTCCATGGCTCAAGTATTCCTCTTTTAATGGAGAGTAATATGATGGGAGTGGCGATGAAAGTTGAGGCGACTTCCGTGGATGAAGGAAAGGTGGATCCCAGTTTTTTTGCGTTCCCGAAAGGGATTGAACCACACTATGATCCACAGTCCGATGCGATGGCTCGTGAAATGGCCAGGCAAACTATTGCCGGGATGAAAGATCCTGAGAGCATTAAAAAACAGGGTGGCATGCCGATGATGCAGGGGCAGGAACAACAGATGACTCCAGAGGAACAAGAACAGATGCAGGAGGCTATGGAAATGTTGAAAGGAATGTTTGGTAATCAGCCTCAACAATAATTATTTTTTTGTCGTAGTAGTAAACACTCAAGATCTTACATCAGGAAGGGGAGCCTATGAAACGATTGGTGCATTTTGGATTTGTCTCTGTTCTGCTAGGAGGCTGTCCGAGAATAGGCATTTTGTCCAAAATCGAAGAATTTTCTAAAAATAA
>DQVD01000410.1 GCA_015661935.1 Desulfocapsa sulfexigens
GTAATTGCAGTTGTTGCAGGTTTCAGAAGAACCCTGATATTTCTTCTTCCCATCTTTTGAAGTACTTTTCAGTTTCAGCGTTTGTCCACCAGGACCCCTATGTGTCAGAATAGTTTTCGCCTCAATTAAAATGGGGAATTCGATTTTCTTACGGAGTTTATGGTCACATTATAGTTCCTGTGCCGGAGGTGGAGAACGGCGTTCCTCCGCCATCGGCACCTTCAGGTTAAGCATGGATCAAATAAACTGTCAAGACTGCGTAGCACCCGCGTAGCGGGCTTGGTCTTTACTTTTTATTTGATCCATGCTAGCAGTTTTCTGTCCGTGACTGTTCATCCGTAGATTTTGAAATGTTCATATTAACTCTTTAATTATAGGGCGAAGTGAGATGAAACAATGCAAAAACGGTATTCTGTAAAATTTAAAGATTCAGTGATAAAAAAAATGATGCCTCCAGCTCCAGTATCTGTTCCACAATTATGTAGAGAAACCGGTATCTCAGATGTTACACTCTATAAATGGAGAAAACAATACCGAGACAAAGGAGTAGCTGTGCCTGCATACAAGACTAAACCCGAAAATTGGACACCAGAAGACAAGCTGGCTGTTATCATTGAAACTGCATCGTTCAATGAGGTGCGATTAAGCGAATATTGCCGTAGTAAGGGACTTTTCAAGAAACAAATAGACCTGTGGAGGGAAGAGGCATTATCGGGGTATAAAAATACTGCTCAGATAAAGAAACAGCAATCTCGTCATCACCAGAAAGACAAGAAGAGAATCAATGCCCTCGAGCATGAATTAAAACGTAAGGATAAGGCGTTAGCAGAAACTGCTGCATTATTGGTATTATCAAAAAAGTGCGAAGCCATTTGGGGGGTAAAAGAGGAAAGCTAATTTCTTCTAAAAAACGCCAAATGGCCATTCAATCCATAGAGACAGCAGTTAAGCAGGGAGCATACCAGAAGGATGCATGTGAAATCGTAGGGATCACGCCACGAACTTTGCAAAACTGGCACACCACCGGCCTTGAAGATCGAAGAAAAACAGTAGAAAAAGAGCCTGCTAACAAACTCAGCAAACAGGAAAAAGAAGAAGTCTTGAGTATCTGTAATAGCAAGGAATTTCAGGATCAATCACCGAAGCAAATAGTTCCGGTGTTGGCTGATAGGGGGTGCTATGTCGCCTCAGAGAGTACGTTTTATCGAATCCTTCGAGATGTTGGACAACTTGAACATCGTGGTCGGGCATCTAAAGCAGGTACTATAGTAAAGCCGGATCCGTTCATTGCTGATGGTCCGAACCAGGTCTGGACGTGGGATATTACTTATTTAGCAAGTACTGTGAAGGGGAGTTTCTTCTACCTGTACCTTTTTATGGATTTGTTTAGCCGTAAGATTGTCGGATGGGAAGTGCATGACCATGAATCCGCTGAATTGGCTGCGCAAATATTAAGTAAGGCAAAATTATCAGAGGGATTATCCGGAGATCATAAACTTGTGTTACATTCAGACAATGGCAGCCCAATGAAGGGTGCAACAATGCTGGCAACTATGCAAAAGATAGGTGTTGTTCCATCATTTAGCAGGCCATCTGTTAGTAACGATAATCCATTTTCTGAGTCGTTATTTAAAACTCTTAAATATGTACCTATTTATCCAAAAAATCCATTCGATACAGTGGATGATGCACGGCAATGGGTCTCTGAATTCAGTACGTGGTACAATAATTCACATCGCCATAGTGGCTTGAAATTCGTAACTCCTGTACAACGTCATACTGGAGCGGATATTCAAGTACTGGAATCCAGAAAAATGGTGTATGAGCAGGCCAAAAACAAACACCCTGAGCGATGGGCAGGAAAAATTAGAAACTGGAATCATAAGCCAGTGGTAAAACTAAACCCGGCCAATGAGCAAGCTGACGATGTTGAGCTACAAGATGTAGCATAAAATGTACTTTAGGCGAAAAGTACCTTGACACCTACCGATATCCAGCCTTTAATATTCTTTGTTTCAACGACAAATACGCCATATTTTGAAACAATTATGTGATCTATTTGGGTACTGCCACCATCTGTTGGCAAGGTTACATTTTTGATGAGATGATATTTTTGCTTATCAAGGAATAATTTTGCACTTACATTTACAATGAACTCACCAACAACACCTTTGAACCATGGTGACTTTATCAATGCCCCTAAAATTGCTAGTGGAACTAACCACCATAACATGCTTACAACTTGGTTAATGATTGGAGTAAAATCCATCTGTTTCCTCTGATTTTGTTACATAACGTTCTAAATCACCGGCTGGCCTTGGATCTACCGGAATCGTAGAACGAGAGATGACGTTCGATAAGCATCCGAAAATCGGACGTGTGAGCCAGTCGGGTGCATTTTTTTGTTATGTGTCTTTTTGATCTTTAATTCTTTTCTTTTTACCACCTTTTATTTGGTAGTGTACTGATTTTTTTACGGTTTTCCAATATTTTTTGGGTAGTGATTTAGCAAAGAGAAAAAGCCCTCCTCCACCAATTACCATAAACAAACCTTGCCATTTGAACACTCCTGATTGGGCGAGGAGTTTCCAACCACCTCCTTTAGCATAGCCTGAATCAGCAATAAACGGTAATTCATGAAAGTTGTATAACGGAAGCATTATGAATCCTAGAAAACCTACAACAATCCCTATGCTTGCTAAGATATTTCCGATTCTCATTTGTTATTGAATAGGGTCTTATTTGGGGGGCTGGTAGTGTTAGGTAAAACTGACTTTAAGGAAACATTAAACCAAGTTGCCAAATCAATAAAAAACATGATTGGCTGTTTTTTTATTGATGTGGTTGAGCTTGCACAAAACTCTAAATCCCATCCGATTTTTTCAGACAGCATATTAACCGGTATTTGGGTTTGGTTTATTAGATGCTTGATTTCTCCAAAGGCTTGCTCATTTGTGATGTGGCAATGTTTTAACTCATTACATAAATTTTCAGGCAGAATATTAAGAAATTCAGCCAATTTGTATATTTGTTCAATGGTAAGAGTTTCTTTTAATTCATTATCGTATGATTCTAAATCGTAAACATGCATTTCTGAAATATCGAGGATTCGAGCCAGATCCTTTTTTCTTAATCCAACCTTTCTTCGTCCTTCTTTTATAACAGATGGAATATTCATTTGTTTTTCACATAACGTCCTAAATCACCGGCTGGCCCTGGATTTACCTGGATGGTGGAGCGAAAGATGTTGCCAGGTAAGCATCCGAAAATCGGACGTGTGTGCCAGTCGGGTGCATTTTTTTGTTAGCCATTTTTATTGGTCGAATAAGTGCCATCTATTTTTATATTCCAGCAAAGGACCATAATTTATTGCTGGCATTTTGCACGGTTTGTCTTTTTCAATATAGCAAGCCCCGAAGAACTTATTCAGATCTTGAAGTATTTCACTACCTTTTAGGA
>DQVD01000273.1 GCA_015661935.1 Desulfocapsa sulfexigens
ATTTCAATTTTAGAATTTAGCCTGAAGTTCCAGAGTAAGGAACGTACACGAAATAAATTGAACCAATGAATGTCCTTTTCGGTGTCTCACAAGCTCGCTTACCTCCGTCTTCTGTGTTGCTCGTTGGTCACATAACCCGTTATGTTCTCGCCTTGCGCCTTGAATTCGAAAGAAAATGCCGATTCATTTTTGTTCAATGTATTTCGCTCCCGTTCCTGAGGATTGTCTGTAAATGTCTTTACAACTTTAGATGAAATGATGTATATTGTTGATGTTTATTCATCAAATTAGGGGGCTTGATCCTGTGACTTGGGTGCTCTCATTTTTTGTGTGATTGAATTGTTTTGCTTGAAAGCAGAAGAGGTTGTGTAGCCATGTTATTAACGAACTTGTTTTGAAAGAGAAGAAAATGAGCAAAAAAGATATTTATGTTAAGCGGGTTGGAGCAGAGGTCAGGTTTATTGAATTATCAAGTTTTGATGAAGCAGCTATTTTACTGGTAAAGAAACTTCGCTTTCAAAAAGTAAATGAAGTCCCCGCAATAAGCAAAGGGGTAAAGAATGTGCGTGAACTGGGTATCCAGGAACTTATTAATCCAATGAAAAAAAGAATGATCCAGTTGCTTGAAGATCCTGCTTGGGTTGTGGTTCTTTTTGATGCTGTTAAAAAGGAGGAGATCACTCCAACCTTACAAAAAATGTATAATAATTAGATTTAGTTCTGATGCATTTTGGAATTGTTTTCCAGATTCTGTTTCCCTCACTGTGATTGAAAAGCGATTAGGTAAATCAGGAGGGGCAAGTCTCATTTTGATAAGTTCTGGCCGGTGGATAAATGACCCCGGATTTCTTCAATCCTATAACTCAATTCCAAATGGGCATAATATGTATTGCCGAAGAATTCATAGCAGCAGTAACACAACATATCCCAAAATTCCGAGGACATGATTCCCTGCGGATACCATTTCCGAGAATGATTCGCACAGAAACTTTGTTTTTCCGATACATTAAATCCAACTTCTCTTAAGCTACCATGCGTAACAGTGGTTTGGTAAAAGATTTTTGTGGCCTTTGCCCTGGAAGTGGCAAACCCTATGGAAATCTTTATGCAATGCCGCTTCTGCAATGATTCTTCGCACATCAGAAAATGTGAAACTGGATCGACCACGAATCGTATATTTTGTCTATCTGGTTTAATCCATTGAGATTGAGCCCTTTACACTTTGGGCAACAGGTATCAGTTAAATTGACAAGTGACTCTTTTTTAAGGATAAACCTAATATGATCCGTCGGAAATAACAACTATAATATCAGGTGGATATGTTGCTGGTCATGCGAGGTCAGTCACCTCAAAACCTATCCTGGTAATAGCCTCCTTCACCACATTTGTATTCACATCCCCATCATAGCTCGCCTCAGCTTTTTCAAGATCCACCTTCACATTCGATATTCCAGAAATTTCTTCCAAAGCTTTTGTTGTTGACGCCACACAGTGCTGACAGCTCATTCCTTTAATTGAGATTGTTGCCATTGCCTTTCTCCCTGGGTAGAATTATCGTTTATTGGAAAGCTAAAAGCTAATCATCCTTGAATGAATTTCAAGGGCAATATTCCATTGAGGGTTGTTGTTATGAAAGAGTTAAAATTAACAGTGAAAGGGATGCATTGTGCCTCCTGTTCCAGTCGTATTGAAAATGTTGTAGGTGGTATGGAAGGTGTGGAAAAGGCAGCTGTAAATCTTGCTTCTGAAACCATGGAACTTAACTGGGATGAGAGTGCGCATAGTTTTGAAGAAATTGCGGAACGTGTGAGCGGCATGGGCTTTGAGCTTGAGTCCATAAGTGCTCAACAGGATCTTTTTAAGAAAAACAGAGCTGAGACTGCGGCGCGTCTGGCAATTATGAAGAAGAAGCTGATCTGGTCAATGCTTCTTGCCATTCCCCTGTTTGCTATTTCAATGGGCGAGATGATAGGCTTAACTCTTCCTGCTATTATAAACCCTCATTCCCATCCTGGGAATTTTGCTTTCATTCAGTTTGTCTCTGTTGTCTTCATAATGTTTCTTGGGCGTAATTTTTATATAAACGGTATCCCCGCACTTCTGCGCCGAGTACCTAATATGGATTCTCTTATCGCTGTTGGAACGGGCGCTGCCTTTATCTATTCAACCTGGAATATGATTGAAATATTTCTTGGGGTAGATGCACAGATGAAGGCCATGGATCTTTATTTTGAGTCTGCAGGAGTGTTGATTGCTCTTGTTTCTCTAGGAAAATACATGGAGACCCGTTCTAAGTCGCATACTTCTGATGCTATCTCCAAGCTTATGCAACTTACTCCGGAAACAGCTACTTTACTGGTGGGGGAGGATCAGGTACAAAAAAATATCCCGTCTGAAGAAATTAAGGCTGACGATAGACTCTTAATTCGTCCTGGTGATCGTATCCCTGTGGATGGATTAATACTTAAAGGGCACAGTGTGGTTGATGAATCCATGCTGACAGGAGAGAGCCTTCCTGTTTCTAAAAAGGAAAATGATGTTGTTATTGGCGGCACATTAAATAGTAGTGGAGTGCTGCATATTAAAGCGCAGCAGGTAGGGCAGGATACCATGTTGTCTCGTATTGTCAGGATGGTACAGGATGCACAAGGTTCAAAAGCCCCAATTGCCAGCATGGCTGACAGAATAAGTCTCTATTTTGTACCGGTGGTAATGTGCATCGCTGTATTTACCGGACTTGCCTGGTACTTCATAGGGAGTGCAGATTTCTCAACGTCCCTTCGTTTTTTTATAGCTGTAATGGTTATTGCCTGCCCTTGTGCCATGGGGCTTGCAACTCCCACTTCTTTAATGGTTGGTACTGGTCGTGGAGCTCAACTCGGAGTTCTGGTTAAAAGTGGGGAAGCATTGGAGATGGCAGAAAAAACAGAAGCTGTGGTTTTTGATAAAACTGGAACTCTTACCCATGGCAAACCAAAACTAACTGATATTGAGCTTGTCGATAATATCGCAGACAGTGATGAACTTCTATTTCTTGCGGCATCCTGTGAACAGAATTCAGAACACCCATTGGCAGAAGCAATAGTAACAGCTGCTATTGAAAATAAATTAAAGCCAGTGCAGCCCGAATCTTTTGAAGCGATACAGGGAAAAGGTATAGAGGGGCATGTGGATGGGAAAATTCTTTTACTTGGTAATAAACAGTTACTGGAGGATAAGGGAATAAGTGTCACCATTATGGATGCCACAGTTACTAAGTTATCGGCACAGGGAAAAACTGTTCTTTTCTTTGCAGTAAATGGGGAATTTGCAGCCATCTTTGGTGTTGCAGATACTTTGAAAGATGAAGTCCCACGGGCAGTGAAGCGTATGCAGGAGATGGGCTTACGCTTAATCATGCTCACCGGAGATCAGAAAATAACAGCTCGTGCCATTGCCGACCAGGCAGGCCTTAAAGAAGTGATTTCAGAAGTGCTGCCAGATAAGAAAGCAGATGTAATTAAAGATTTGCAAAAAGAAGGCTTGAAAGTTGCCATGGTGGGGGATGGCATTAATGATGCTCCGGCCCTTGCCCGAGCGGATGTGGGTATCGCCATGGGAACCGGGATTGATATTGCCATTGAATCGGGTGATATTGTTATTATGAAGGGCAATCTCGATGGTGTTATCACTGCTCTTAGTCTATCGCGTGCAGTAATGAAGAATATTCGTCAGAATTTATTCTGGGCATTTGGGTATAATGTCGTTGGTATTCCTGTGGCTGCAGGGATTTTAACACTTTTTGGTGGTCCCGCGCTGAATCCCATGATTGCCGGTGGAGCCATGGCGCTCAGTTCTGTGTCGGTGGTAACAAATGCCTTACGCCTTCGTTTTTTTAGGGCTTAAAGCTAATCCTGTTCAGGAAGAAAGGCAGTTCACTGGATAAGTGCCTTATCAGAAAATTTCTTTGAAAAAAGCAAGAAATTGTTCTGTAAGGCACTAAAATTTTTGTCCATAGCTTGTCGAATTGTTAAAATGAGTGTGATTATTCTAAAATAACTTGTTTGGTGGTAATGAGTGTGATGATAAGTGAAGTATATGAGCCGCTTAAAGATGCTGGGGTCTCAGAAGAAAAAGCCAAAGCTACCGCCCAGGATTTAGCTGATTATGAAAATCGATTTGCCGGTCTTGAGGCTGGACAGATGTTGTTGAAACGGATGATTGGATTTAATTTAGCGTTTACCATGGCGATTTTGTCGAAAGTTTTGCAGTAGTGTTTGTGTCTTATTCATGGTGGAGAGGGTATGAAGACAATAACAGCATCCGACTTTGAGCTTAGATGTCTTGAGCTTATCGCTTGGGTTAACGTGACAGGTAAGGAGATAGTTGTAACGAAACGTGGACTTCCCATCGTGGTACTTCAGAAATTCAGAGAGCTCGCCGGGAAATCTGACCAACCGGCAGACACAAACTAAAGTATGCCGATGATTTAACAGCTCTCGTTGATATCAAATAGAATTTTCCTTGACATTTTCCCCCACAGATTTATATATGTACACGTTTAACTGAATGGATGTTCATTTTATTGCTGTTTCCAAAATCTGGAGCA
>DQVD01000077.1 GCA_015661935.1 Desulfocapsa sulfexigens
AATAATGATGACTACATCAGCAGCAATGGCCTGGTCAATAAAACGGCGTCTTTGTTTCTCGTGAAAGAGCTGAGATTGGGTTCTGGCAATGACCCTGACCTTGCCGCCGTCAGCACGGTAATCGGCAAGTCCCTTACTTAATGAGGGGAGTTCCATGCCGCCGGAGGAGTAATAACAGAGTGTATATTGGTGATTGTTCATGGACAATGTACCTCCATAGCGGTAAACAGTTCATTGCTGTCGGCAACGGCGATTGTTCCATCGGTTTCATTCCTGCCGGAAGCAGTCCTGAAACTGAACACCGGCTTGCCCATTTTCGCGGCCCTGCGTATCAGGTCCTGATTTTCCTGATATGGACCAGTGGTCTGGTAGTTTACCTCAATAACCATGTCACTGGCCTCCATTTCCCGGAGGGCAAGGGTTCTGCTTTCTTCCGTAAAAGCTGAACCCGGAGGCTGACTTACACATTTTGCTCCCAGGCCGGCTGCCACATAACAGTCCAGATCGTTGGACAGCAGCATCCCGGTACTGATACCGTAGCCTCTCTTGGTAAGCATCCGATAGATAGAGGCTCCCTTCCCCATGCCGGCCACCACAAAGGCCCGGCCCCTATACCGTTCGCTGCGAATCTCAATGGAACCGAGATGGTGGCTGAAGGAGGCTGTGCGAAAATCATAGAGATCAGCGACTGTTTCAGATGTCAGTATCTGCTCCGGACTGCCCCAGGATGTGATTGCACCACCCTTGACTAAGGCTACCCGGTCGGAAACCTTGGCGGCAATATCCACATCGTGTAAAGAGGCAATCACGGTAATCCCTTTATCCCAACAGAGATTACGCAGAATAGCCATGACCTCCAGCCGGTGTTTGAGATCAAGATGAGCTGTCGGTTCATCCAGCAGCAGAATTTTCGGTTCCTGAGCCAGGGCCCGAGCCACTAACACCTTTTGTCGTTCTCCATCACTTAAGTCGGCAAAGTCACGATGGCTCAGGTCATCGGCGTGTACAGCGGCCAGTGCAGTCAAAACCACATCCCTATCTTTATCAGTCAGTCTGCCCAGGAATCCGGTATGAGGATAACGGCCAAGGGCCACGAATTGAAAGGCTGTGAACAGGGGTGGGGTAACCTTGTCGGTAAGAACTACGGCCATTATTTTGGCCAGATCAGCCTGACGTAATTGTTCCAGAGATTGTCTGCCGAGCTGGATTGAGCCCGCCAGTGGTGCCTGATGTCTTGACAGGGTACGGAGCAGGGTGGTTTTCCCGGCTCCGTTGGGACCGAGCAGGGTGATGAACTGTCCGGTTTTAAAAGAAATGTTTATATTGCTAATAACCGGTTTATCCGCATATCCCACCACAAGATTGTGGCAGGTGAGGGCAGCGGTTTGAGTGTTCGGGCTTGAATTCTTCATAGTTGTACTCTTTTTTTCATAAGGAGACTGATGACCACCGGCGCTCCGAAAAAGGCGGTGATTGCCGATAAGGGTAATTCCACCGGGGAGAGGAGAGAGCGGGCAATGAAATCGCATCCGCTGGCCACCAGGGCGCCCAGCAAAAAGGTAACGGGGATAAGAATCCGGTTGTCGGAAGTGGAGAAAATCATTCTTGCCATATGGGGAACAGCCAGGCCTATAAAGGCCACCGGCCCTGCCATGGCTGTTATCATTCCAGCTAGAGAACAGGCGAGAAAGAGCGTCAGCATTCTAAAAAGTCGGATATTGATCCCCATGGATTTGGCGTACTCTTCACCAAGCAGGAAGCCGTTCAAAGGTTTGGCAAGCAGAAACACAATCATCAGGAGTAGACCGCCAACCAGTAAAAGAAGGGAAATCTCATCCCATTTAAACCCGGAGAAACTACCCAGCTGCCAGAGGACAAATCCTTTAACCTGCTCTTGCTCGGCCAGGGCCGTAAGCACCGAGGTCACAGCATGACAGAGGTATCCCATCATCAGTCCGATAATAAGCAGGGTAATGCCGTTTTTAACCCTTGAGGCAATGGCAACAACAATGGTCATGACAATGCATGCTCCTGCCATGGCTGCCAGAGTCACCGTAAAGGGAGTAATAATATGAAGCTGCATGGTCAGAGAGGTGAGCATGACCAGGGAAACCATAAGGGTGGCACCGGAGGAGATGCCAAGGATAAAAGGCCCCACCACCGGGTTGCGGAAATAGACCTGAAGCAGCAGACCGGAGACCGCGAGATACCCGCCGCAGAGCAGGGCGGCAAAGGCTCGGGGGAGTCTGATCTTCCAGAGAATAAAACTCTCGGTGGTGTTGTCCGGTCGGATAATGAGATGAAAAAGCTGTGACAGGGATAGCGGAACACTGCCCGTGCAGATATTTACCACCATCATGGTCAGCACCGCCAGGAAGAGAATGGCAAAGAGAGACAACGGGCGTTGCAGTCCATAAGGTATTGAGGGCTGCACCTGAGGCGACTGGTTCATTATTGTTCTTCTCCACGGTTGGTAATGGGTGGGTCGATATCGGGAATACGCTGAAAGTATTTCAAGGTATAGCCCGGATAGAGATCCGGATGCATAATGGCCGAGAGCTCGGTGAAAATTTCATCGAGTTTGTCACCGGATTGGGAATAATGAGGAAGAGGAGCATAGACCTTTCCCTCAGGCCCCAGGGGTTTTATGCCGGCCATAAGCGG
>DQVD01000170.1 GCA_015661935.1 Desulfocapsa sulfexigens
GACCCGTAATAAACAGATAGAATCCGCCCACATGCAGTATGGCTACACCTTGAAAGAAATAGCGGATCAACTGAAAATTCACTATACAACAGTAAGCTAGGTCTTGAAAAGGTAAAAACTAATTTTTCAAGACCTGACCCCATAGTAATTATGTCGGTTATCTGTGGTTTCAGAACAGGCCTTGTGTGACATTTTGCTGTTTGTAGCCAATCTTATGTCGAATACCCAGATAGAAGGAAAAATGATTGACAGTCTCAACAGCTTTCTAGTACTGTAATTTTTATGATTTGATGGGCTTGTCGGTGTTATTCTGTCCTCTTTGTACACCTGCTGAAAAAACAATTTTATTAACATCTCATCTCCTTCATTGCTATCTGAAATAGCAATTATCTGCCATCCCTCTTGTATACTTACTACATACAGGTGGTTACTAAATGGAGGTTGTAAAATGGCTGCAGTTTTGGGTGAATTATCTAACATGGTCTTTCGTCGAATTATGCGAAAAAACGTGGGTGATTTTTCTATTAATCACCCGATGTTAAATGTTCTTCTCAACCTGGACGGCCAAAAAAACGTTCAGGAAATAGCTTCCATAACGAAAATGAGCACAGTCGATATCAAAAAATCGATATTGACGCTGGTGAAACTCGGGCTTATAGAACTTGATGAAACTGCAATCCCTATACTCGACAGAGAATTCATCAATTTTCTCAACGTCCAACTTTCCAACTTTGTCGGTCCCGTCGCTGACATTCTGTTAGAAGATGTTGCATTTGTTCTGGGTTATGATCTTTTTAAAATTCCCGCCGATCAAGCCTCGATTCTGGTTAAATTATTAGCAAAAGAAATATCCGATAAAACAAAACGAACAGCATTCCTAAAAATAATAATGGAAAGTAGCTATCACGAAATCATACTAAGGAGCAGAAAATGATAGTTTTTTGTGAAGATTGTGGGAAAAAATATAAAATTAATCTGCACAAGATCAAAGGTGATTCTGCGCGTTTCAAGTGTAAATCATGTGATCATTTTATAAGGGTGACCAAGCCGAAAAGCGATCTCAAGATCCCAGAGCCTTCAGAACATGCTGAGTTGTTCTTACCAGAGGATGACCTTTCTCAAGATCACGTTAGCAAAGGAAAAAGTGACAAGACCATTGCAGATATCACAATGAAATACGAGGATACTGTTAAGATAAAAGGTATGGGGCTTCGTGGAAAGATGCTTCTTCTATTTTTCATGCTACCCATTACAATCATTGCCGCATCAGGGCTATTGTATATATGGCAACTGAACTCTATGGCCTCGCTTGTTTCTCAGGAAAGTACAAAAATTGTTCAGCAGCTTGCTGAAGATATGATTGCAAGCAGGGCAAGAGCAGTGGCTCTACAGTGTAAAATTTTTCTTGATGCTAATCCTGAATTGACAAGAGAAAAGTTCAATAACAGTCCTTCCTTCAAACAAATCGCTGTACAAAAAGTTGGTTTGACTGGATACACCGCGTTATATGAAAAACCAGGAAATGACGGTATCTGGCGAACTTGGGCACATGCAAATCCTAAAATTATTGGTGTTGACATGATGAAGCTGAAAAAAAAACTTGGAGAAAAATTGGCCGAATTCTGGAAGATCTTTACCGGAATAGAAAATGATACGGAATCCAAAGGGTATTACACTTGGCATGAGCAAGATGGAGAATTTAGAGACAAGTTTATGGTAAGCACACCAATACCGGGAACCTCTTATGTCATTTCCGCCACCACCTATATTGACGAATTCACCCGTCCGATAAAACTTGTCCAGCCCCTATCCGGAAAGATTACCAAACATGCAAAGTATACACTGTTTGGTATTGTTTTTGGCACAATGGTTCTTGTGGGTCTGACCGTCACGATTTATGGTAATCTCTTGATTAGAAGAATTTCACGTTTAACAGCTATCACAAATCGAATAAGTATGGGTGATATGGATGCTAAGCTTATCATTGATTCCGGTGATGAACTCGGCATTCTTGCCGAAGCTATCGAGCGGATGCAGGAAAGTATCCGACTATCTCTTGAAAGATTACGTCGGCGCAGAACAAGATAATACGCTAAGGAACGTACACAAAATAATGGTGCTTAAATGATTGGTGTTTTCCTGATCAATATCAACCGGTTATGGCACAAAATCTACTGTCGCTTGTCGGTTTTCAAGCTTTACTTGTAACATCAATATGTTAAACGACTTTTTGGTTGTTGCCATTTTTTTTGTCTGAATCAGAGCAATATCTGTAACTGTTGGAAAATATGTAGTTTAAAAGATTTTATCTTGGAAATCCTGAAACACTTTTCAACACCCTTAAAATAACTTGATACCGGAATATTTCTTGACCATCGAAATATTCGGCTGAAAATCGTTAAAGAGGCAAAAGGAAAACGTTTCTTAAATCTTTTTGCCTATACAGGAACGGCCACTGTTCATGCAGCTATTGGCGGTGCTGAGTCCACAACCACCGTGGATCTTTCTGCGAATTATCTGCATTGGGCGCGGATGAATCTGGCTCTGAATGGTTTTGGCGGCCTGCTTATTTTTTCAACAAATTTCAGACGATTTCAGATGGATGAGTCCATTGAAAAATATTACGCGATACGTAATATCAGCAAGAGCTCTATTCCCATTGATTTTGCAAGAAACAGCAGAATCCATCACTGCTGGGAAATACGGAGAAGGTAGTTTTCCAGTACCTCAGTAAGCGTTTCCGGTGTCCTCACCTGTCCATGTTGGCAGATGGCTTTCTTCAACAAGCTCCGTAGGCATCCATCAAAGCTTCTCATTGTTTTTCTTCGGAGGAAATTTAAGAAGCTTCCCTTTTTTCTTCACCGGTTGCGACCCGCATTTTGGGCAATTCTGACACCCTTTATTCAGCATACTGTTGATATGCTTCAAAAGAGTCGTACGGCAGTTCGGGCAGAGTTGAAGAATGATCTCCTGATAAATATCGTCCAGCAATTCGTTTTCGTCTTTTCCGGCAATCTCAGAAAGGGCCATAGCAATAAGTTTATCCGGGTGTTTCAGTTCGGGGATAGTCTCATCTTTGGCGGCAATTAGTTCTGTACGGCAATGATAAAATAACTCACCATCCGGTAGAGTTATTCCGCAGGAGTCGCACTGTCTTTTAGAGATGTCTGGAATATCTGTCATACGGTTACCTGTAGGAGTCTCAGTGCATTCTCACTGAGAATTCCGGCGAGAAGGTTGTCATTCAGCTGTAATGCTTTTAATTTTGTAATACATTCTGATTGATCAACCCATGGTGAATCACTGCCAAAAAGCAGGTACTCCATCGGATGATTATTCAGCATTCGCATGATTTGTTCCCTTTTAAGATAATGGAAGGCAAAAGAGAATTCCATATAAAGGTAAAGACGGGAGCATAAAGACGGGGGCAAGTCTTATAAGATTTACGAGAAAACTGACAATTCAAGCCTTGACCCAATTTTTCTTTCCTGGAGCGGAGGACGAAAACTGTCATTTCAGGATCTGACTTCATTTTTTGCGTGAAGTCCCCTGATTTTTTGTCGGTGGACTGGATTTTGGGCCAATTTGCAAGGAAAAAAAGTGTGGCCAGCAGAGAGTATAGAAAATTTGTCACGGATGGCCTGGTGAAGACCGGGGAAACTCCCTGGAAAAACTTGTGAGCCAAATCGTGTTTGGTGGATCGAATTTTGTGGCTGATA
>DQVD01000018.1 GCA_015661935.1 Desulfocapsa sulfexigens
ATCATCTCACCTGCTTTGCGGTGAAGAGTTGTTCAAATATTGCTGTTTTGTCCCTTTTTGCAAACCTTGGCGGGGGCGCTGATATTGTCTCTGGTGGCGAATTGTTTCGGGCACTTCAGGCTGGAGTGGATGCAAAAGCCATTAAGGCGGAGCTGAGTGGCCTTGAGGTAACGCTGATTTTTGATCCGGGCCGGGTTATTGTCGGAAATGCTGGTATCATGGTTACTGAGGTGCAGTACACTAAAACCAACCGCGGCGGCGAAAAAGAGAAGCATTTTGTAGTGGTTGATGCTGGTATGAATGATCTCACCCGTCCCAGTTTGTATGGCGCTTATCATGCCATTCAGCCACTAAAGGAAGATAAGGATGTTTTTCAGGTTGTGGATATTGTCGGTCCAATTTGTGAAACTGGAGATTTTCTGGAAAAAGACATGAAATTTCCACGAGTTGAACAAGGTGATTTACTGGCGGTATTCAGTGCCGGTGCCTATGGTTTTACCATGGCCTCCAACTATAATTCCAGACCACGTGTTGCAGAAGTTATGGTAGCAGGTGATCAGTTTGAGCTTATACGTCAACGTGAAAACATGGAACAGTTGATTCAGGGTGAGTCTATTCCTGAATTTGTGGAGAAATAAGATGGCTATTGAATTTCCTGTACCATTTGCAAAAATGAGTGGTACGGGTAACGATTTTATTGTTATTGATCACCGTAGGCCTTTGGTGCCGGGCGATGAACAGCCTGATTTTGTCAGTAAAGTGTGTCGTCGTATGTTTTCCGTCGGTGCCGATGGGGTGATCTTTATTGAAGCCTCCGAAAAGGCGGACTTCAGCTGGCAATTCTATAATGGTGATGGCTCAGTTGCAGAGATGTGCGGTAATGGTGCCAGATGTGCCGCCCGTTTTGCCCATGCTAAAGGATTTGCCGGGAAAAAGATGTCTTTTGAAACGCTGGCTGGAATCATTGAAGCTGAAGTACTTGATGATGGCGAAGAAGTAAGCCTGCGTATGACTTCTCCCTTTGATTATCGTACAGACCTTGCAGTCGATCTTGATGGCACAACACACGAAATATTGTTTATGAATTCAGGTGTTCCTCACGCAGTGCTTTTTATGGATGAAGGAGCAGATATACCAGTAAGAAGATGGGGTCATGATATCCGGTTTCACGAGATGTTCCAGCCGGCAGGAACAAATGTAAACTTTGTTCAGGTTTTGGATGATGGTGGTATTCGGGTACGTACCTATGAACGCGGCGTGGAAGATGAAACCAGAGCCTGCGGGATAGGAGCAGTGGCAGGTGCAATTTTTGCAGCTGCCAGTACCAAAGTTGATTCCCCGGTAACAGTTACCACCTCCGGTGGAGAAAAACTGACCATTGTTTTTGATTTACAGGAAGATGGAACTGCAGAAAGTGTGTATCTGCAGGGTCCAGCACGAATCATATACATAGGCCAGTTAACGGCTGAAGCATTGAAATAAACAGGATGAAGAAAGAAGGTCGAAGGCGGATTACATACATTTCGTCCCCGTTCCTAACCTTTAGACTTCAGTATATTCAGGAGAAATCATGAAAAAGTATCACGGCGCCATTGTTGCAATTGTTACCCCCTTTATCAACGATGAAATTGATGAGCAGGGATTGATTGATCTGATTAATTTCCAGATTGAAAATGGAACCCACGGAATCGTTCCCTGTGGAACCACTGGAGAGTCGGCAACTGTTAGTTTTGAAGACCATAAACGGATTATAGAGCTTACTGTTAAAACAGTCGATGGCCGTGTTCCTGTTATCGCTGGAACAGGAGCTAATTCCACAGCAGAATCCATAGATCTTGCAAATAGTGCAAAGGCAAGCGGAGCTGATGCAACACTTTCTGTTGTTCCCTATTACAATAAACCCAGCCAGGAAGGCCTGTATCAGCATTTTAAGGCGATTACAGAAGCTGTGGATATTCCGGTCATTCTCTACAATGTGCCCAGCCGAACGGTTACCAATATGCTTCCCGAGACCGTTGCCCGTCTTGCAAAATTTGATAATATCATCGGTATAAAAGAGGCCACCGCTTCTCTGCAGCAGATCACAGAAGTGATTCGCCAGTGTCCGGATGATTTTATCGTGCTGTCCGGTGATGATTTTACCTGCATGCCCACAATTTTTATCGGTGGAAAAGGGGTCGTTTCTGTTACATCCAATGTCCATCCGCGTGGTATGGCAGATCTTATGGAGGCAGCCCTTGCAGGAGATATTAAAAAGGCCAATGAAATTCATTACAGTCTCTATCCTTTGATGACATCCATGTTCGCAGCTCCCAACCCTGTTCCTGCCAAAAAAGGTGTGGAGTTAATGGGTAAAATCAAGAGTGGTCTGCCGCGTCTGCCGTTAACTGAGATTGATGATAAGGCTCTTGATATACTTACAGGAGCTATGAAGGAAGCAGGTTTGTTGTAGAAGAAATTAGAAGGAAATTATTATGATTAATGTAATTGTTGCAGGCGCCGCCGGAAGAATGGGGCAGCGCATAGGATATATGGTGTCCCAACATCCTGAGCTTAACTATGCCGCAGCCTTTGTGGCAGCAGGCAGCCCTGCAATAGGGCGTGATCCAGGTGAAATTGGCGGTTGGGGAAGTGCTGGAGTGACGATTGAAGAAGGACTCGAAGCTGTGATTGATAAAGGTGATGTTATCATTGATTTCACCTTTCATGCAGCGACCATGGGTTTTGCCAAAATTGCTGCTGCCCACAAAACAGCTATGGTTATTGGTACCACTGGACTTTCCGCTGAAAATCTTGATGAATTACAAACTCTCAGTGCTGATTTCCCCTGTGTACAGGCGCCGAATATGGCAGTTGGTGTCAATGTTCTTTTTAAACTGGCTGCAAAAACAGCATCCATACTTGGTGATGACTATAATATCGAAATTGTAGAGCTTCACCATAACAAGAAAAAAGATGCACCTTCAGGTACTGCCCTGAAGCTTGCAGAAATGGCTGCCTCGGGTGTCAACAGGAATCTGACCGAAGTTGGAGTCTACGAGCGTAACGGAATAATAGGCGAGCGTACCGTGGAAGAGATTGGTGTACAAACTGTCCGTGGTGGTGATATCGTGGGCGAGCATACCATTTATTTCTGTGGTCCCGGTGAGCGTATCGAGATCACTCACCGTGCCCATAGCCGTGATAATTTTGCCCAGGGAGCGTCCAAAGCTGCAGCATGGGTTGCAGGAAAAGAGCCTGGGCTTTATACAATGTTTGATGTTCTGGGGCTTCAGGATCTGTAGAGATTGAGCAGTCAAAACAGCGTATGGGTGGCTCTTGGCTCAAACCTTGGTGACAGTCATCGTATTTTACAGAAGGCCTGGTATGATCTGGGAGAGGATAAAGAGATAAACCTTGTTATCCTTTCCCGTCCTTATGTTACAGAACCCGTGGGAATGGAGAGTGAAAATCTGTTCCTGAATGCTGTGGGTATTCTAAAAACAGGCTATGCTCCAGAGCAATTACTTGGTCTACTGCAACAAGTGGAGAAGGGCTTTGGGCGTGTTCATAAAACAGGACAAAACGGCTATCAGGATCGCCTGCTGGACTTGGATATCCTCTACTATGAGGATTATATCTTAAATACTGAAAATCTGCTGTTACCCCATCCCCATATAGCAGAAAGGCTTTTTGTTCTGGCTCCGCTTGTTGAAGTCGATCCGCTTCATTGCGACCCGTGCACTGGTGAAACTGCAGAGGCTATGCATCAGAAACTCCTGCAGCGAATGACAGATGGAAAGGAAGCTTTCCAGGAGATCAAACATCAGACCTGGATCTGAATACTTACTCGACTTTTACCAAAAATTGATATTATACTATTGTTGTGGGTCCAATAAAACTTATCGTCATAGCTATTCTCCTGTACCTTGGTTACAGATTACTGATTAGTGACTGGAGAAAAAAACAGAATAAGAAAGCAGATAATTCTGCCCGTGATATAAAGGATGACGGGACAGTTGAAGATGTGCTGGTCGAAGACCCGATCTGTCACAAACTGGTTCCCAGGCAACAGGCCATTCGCTTGAAATCAATAGAAACAGACAAAATTATATATTTCTGCAGTGAAGAGTGCTGCAATCTATTTGTAAATCAAGAAGGAGAAAAAGAATGAAGTTTTTTATAGATACCGCCAATCTCGAACAGATTAAAAAAGGCGTGGAAATGGGTATGGTCGATGGTGTGACCACTAATCCTTCACTTATTGCCAGAGAAGATAAGCCTTTTGAGCAGATCTTAAAAGAGATTGTGGAAGTTGTTGATGGACCAATCAGTGCTGAAGTTGTAAGCCTTGAAGCGGAAGGCATGGTTGAGGAGGCAAAAGTACTTGCTGCCATGAGTGATAATATCGTGATCAAGATTCCCATGATCATGGAGGGTATAAAAGCTGTTAAACGGCTGACTGAAATGGGAATCAAAACTAATGTAACGTTGGTATTTTCTGCTGCCCAGGCACTGCTTGCTGCAAAAGCCGGTGCTACTTATGTAAGCCCGTTTGTTGGTCGGCTTGATGATATTGGAACAAATGGAATGGATCTCATCAGCGAGATCATGTCGATACTTCATAATTATGGATTCCAGACTGAAGTTATTGTGGCAAGTATCAGGAGTCCGCAGCATGTTATGGAATCTGCAGCAATCGGTGCAGATATTGCGACAATTCCTCTAAAAGTAATTGAACAACTGGCAAAACATCCGCTCACCGATATTGGTATTGAGCAGTTTCTTGCTGATTGGGAAAAACGGAAGAAATAAAGTAGGTAAGGAAACTAAATAAACTGAACATAAATTAATTGACTTTTTTTTCGTATTCAAGCCGCGAGGCTGGAACATAACGGGTTATGTGACCAACGAGCAACGCAGAAGACGAAAAAAAAGACATTAATTTGTTCAGTTTATTTAGTGTACGTTCCTTAGTGGTGAGCTGAGGTATGGGAAAAGTCGTCACAATTTTAACTGCGGTTGTCACTTCAATACTGATTATTGTG
>DQVD01000228.1 GCA_015661935.1 Desulfocapsa sulfexigens
TAAGAATCAAAACAGCAAAGGTGAGCATAAGGCGCCTTCTGATAACATCATATGGCATATCTTCTGTGAGCATTTTAAAATCCCTCCCTTCCCTGTTTTAAAAGAAAATGCATTTTTTCAACCAGTTTATTTATCTTTATGGATCGTTCCACAACTGCATCAGCACCTGCTGTTTTTATCTGCACTCTGTTTTCCAGTGATATCTTTTCTTCCACTATTGACAATATGCGGCACTCACCTGTTGTTTTCGCAAAATGGATCAGCTTCAGGGTATTATCAAAGGCACGAACGGTGTATGTGAGAATCAGATCCGGGGCGAATGTGAGTATCTTGTATTTGGCCTGCCGGTTGTAGCAGACGGCATCGGAGATGAAATTTTCCTCAGCTTTGATCTTTTTAAAAAAATGGGACAAAAATGTGGCATAAATAGATTTTAATGTCTCGCTGGAAAAGATAAAAAGTATTTTTTTTGCATTAACAGGGAGTACTGACACGGGTATGGGCATGTTATGCTGCATCAGAAAAGTTACAAGGTCACGGCAATAAATATGTCTGGCGCCCCTTGTCAGCGGCTTCAAGCCAGATGTTTACTCTGTCCCTGGAAACACAGCATAGTGATGCCACTTGCCCGATATCCAATTTTTCAAGTGCATTGTTTTTTGGCTTGTTCGTTACCATGTCTGCCTGCTCAGGCTCAGGAGTCCTGCTCGTGGTTGACCTGCACCTTTTCAAAGGCAAGCTCAATTTTATCGAGAAGTTCACTGGTGTTAGTCGGCTTCAGACAATAATCAAAGGCTCCCTCTTTCATCCCTTCTATCCCGCTGTTAACAGAGGCATGCCCGGTGAGAATGATAACCTCGGAAAGGGGCCATTGCTGTCTTATTTTTGCAAGACATTGAATACCGTTTGTTTCAGGCATACTCACATCCATTATAATTACACTGAATGGAGATGTAGCCATCTTAGCCAGTGCTTCCGAACAGCTATTTGCTGTATCAACAATTAGTCCGCGCCTGGAAAATATTTTTGCAAGGGGTGTTGTGAATTCAACTTCGTCGTCCACAAGTAAAACATTCCGGTCTGTCTTCATATATACAGTTCCTCAATTAGTCTGATCCAGCATTTCCCTGATTTCAGTCAGAAATTTATTTTTATAAAGATCCACAGAGTCCCGGTTGTTCATGACCATATCTATCTGCCTGGTATGCACACTCAGGTATCCCAGAATTTTTAAGCGCTGTTTAAGAAAGTCTTCTGGCTGTTTTTCCACTCTGGCAGTCAGGGCATCACCTTTTTGCTCAATGCGAAAATCAAACCGGCTGAGAATTTCCGAAATCAATGCTATCCGTCCGGCCTTGCGTTTAGTGTCAGCTGCACCGCCTTTGAAAGTAAACGCAACATAGCTCTCTGTACGCAGATCGCTCAAATATGCCTCAACCATAGCAAAATGATACCCAAGTCGAACAGATAAATTGCAAAAATGTTTTGAAATAAGAAAATAATTTTTTTCTGTTAAAGATGAACCCACCGCCGGAACAAGGCCGGGCTGCATTGTCGATTGAAAAAGAATGGCACCGAATCCTCTGGCGCATACGGCAGGAGGACCCTGCCAGGGAAAGGCTGAGATCCCCTGCCAGAGTGCAATCATGGGAACAGAAATGATATCTTTCACATGTATCGTTTTATGAGAAAGATCCACTCCTTCACGAAACCCGTCGGCCACGTTGACAACCCACCAGTCCAAAGGAACATTTTCCACCAGCCGCATGGCAGTCCGCTGGTCAAAGTGTTCTTTTTCGCCGAATTTGAACATCTCGGTAACCGATTTCTCATGACAGAATCGTGCAATATCGTGCAGTGTTTCGCAGTACCCGGACTTGAAAAATGGTGAATTGGGGTCGGTCAGGTTGAGTGGCGTAATATGTTTCAGCAGATTTTGAAGGAGCAGTTTTACAGGGCTGCCTTTCATAAGATCCGGCTGCTGTACTGTCTGCGACATGAGCTCTTCCCGCTCACCGGAATAGATTCTCCGCCTTCCCGCATCCACGGTAATTGTTTCAGCAGTGCTCAGTTTCTTCAGCGCACCCGGAACCCCGAAAATTGCAGGAATTGTAAATTCTCTGGCAACTGTGGCCAGGTGTCCGGCGACACTTCCGGTCTCTGCGATCACTGCTACTGCCCTGTTGAGCAGGGGAGCCCATTCCGGTAGAGGGTGTTCTACCACCAACACTGCCCCTTTTGGAAACCGGAGTATATCAAGGGAAGATCGAACATGGAAAACAGGTCCGCAGGCAACACCTGCACTTGCAGTTACTGAACCGCAAAGCAGGGGAGGAATATCGCTGTCAGCCGGCTCATCCTGCAATGTATTATCTCTTTTCGCCTCAATTGCGCAAACCACAGGTCTGCTTTGCAGGATAATTAATCTGCCCTGTTTATCGATTGACCATTCAATATCCTGGGCGGAACCAAAGTGTTCTTCAAGAATCAAAGCTGTTTCAGTAATTTTTACAATCTGTTCTCGCGTCAGAAGCTCCGATGGCGCAAGGTCGTTTAAACCATCGGTTCCATCTGCGGTTTCACGTTGTAGAATTCTATGTGGAGGTCGTCTGGAGACCAGCAGGATACATGTGTTGCATGTTCCTTCTACAACTTTCACAGCTGATCCCCGTACCACGCTGATAACAACCCAAAAATTTGCAGGGTTTTCCGGATCACGGCTGTAAGTTACGCCGCTGACAACACTGTCCACCATGGCCAGGCACGCAACACCCATTGCGACATCCTTATGGCGGTAGCCCCTTTTCATTCGATAGAGCATGGCCCGACTGGTGAACTTGCTGGCAACGATTTCCTTATAGATCTGGCTGATAAATTCACTGTGTACATCCAGTTCAGTGTGATATTGACCGGCAAATGAGACCCCGGCAGTGTCTTCACCAAGTGCGCTGGATCTTAGAGCGACTGTGACCCCCGGCTCTGTGTTCTTTTCAAGTTCTGTATATGCGGAATAGATTTTTTCTTCAAGATCTGCAGGTAGCCTGCTTCGGGCTATCAGTTTCTGGATCGCAGCGCTGACCTTATACACCTCAGCCAGATTATCCGGGTCATGAGACTGTAAAAGCCGAAGGATCTCTGAATTCAGGTTATTTGCCGTGAGCAGGTAGTCGGATGCCGAAATGCTTATGGCAAACCCCTGGGGTGTTTTCATGCCCGGGATGCTGGCAATCTCTCCGAGATTAGCCATTTTATTTCCAACCAGACCGATTGAATTTTTGTCGATCTGTGCCAGGGGAATGACATACTCTCCACCATGAACCGATGGTACTGCTTCGATGATGGTATCAATTTCGGAGTTGATTGTTTCAATAACTTTGTCAAGTTTACGATAGCGTCCACCTGACATCTCTTCCAGATGCCGGATCATTTTGTAAACATTAACCATTACCGCTGTTGTCCGTGCCCGGACAAAGGCCATGCTGAAAGTCTGCCCTGACTGCAGGGCCAGTTCCAACTCAGCCATGGCCTGCAGTGCATTGTTATTGGCAGTGAGCAATGCCCTGAAATTTCTATATCTGGTTTTAAAGACAGCCTGGAGTTCTTCCGCTGAGGATGTTCTGCCGTGTTCCTGAAAGAGAGCTGTCTTTATCCACTCAATGATGCCGGTCATATAAGTCAACTAAATAGAATAAAAGTATACAGGGGCAGTTTCCTGCCCCCTGTTATTGTATCATCTCAAACAAGGTTTGCACCGGACGTATCTCCTCCGAAAAAAGTTCTCAGCCGATCCTTTCTCCGGAAGGAAGAATCACACACTGACACTGGTGAACAGTAAGTAAACCAGCATAAGTACTTCACCGAATTCTTTTCAAAAAAAAAACGGGATAAGCGTAGACTTCAAAGAATTTACAAGGTACTAACGTAGACAAACTGCAAGTAAGTGTCTTGGTGCTGTAACCTGACAATATGATTGCAATCAACCTCCGCCAGGTTCTTGTTTTTTTTTTACAGAAGTTCATGAGTAAGGCACTAATGTGCAATCTTAAAGCCGAACCCTTCAAAAAGAAACATGATA